>NZ_PSWB01000048.1:0-6217 GCF_002931865.1 Rathayibacter sp. AY1C7
GCCGTGACGGGCGGCTCCGGGGGCGCGACCGGGCAGGGACGGCTGCGGGCAGGCGGACGTGCGAGGACGGCTCCGGGCTCGCGGCTCCGTGCTCTCGGCTCGGCTCTCGGCCGCAGGCTCTCGGCTCCGGGCTCGCGGCTCCGGGCCTCAGCGCAGGACGTGGCCCTCGACGTCGACGGGAGCCCGGGCGGTGAGGCGCTTCAGCCGCATCGCGGGGCGCTCGACCAGCAGCCAGCTCGCCCACGCGAGGGGGACCGTCGCTGCGACCGAGAGCGCGATGTACGCCCAGAGCGGCACGTCGGCTCCGGCTCCGACGATCGCCAGCGAGAGCAGCTGCTGCACGGGGAACGCGTAGATGTACATCCCGTAGGAGACGTCGTGGGTCGCGCCCACTCGACGCAGGGGGAGCCTGGCGCCGAGCGCGACCATCAGATAGGCGAGGGGGAGGCCGGCGAGCACGCGGTAGAGGCCGGCCGCGATCACGAGGACGAGCAGCACGGCCGCGGCAGCGGTGAGCGCGCCCGTCAGGGGGAGGCGGTCGCGGTACAGGTGCACGAGCGCGCCGGCGAGGAAGTACCCGACGAGCGTCACCGTCTGGTTGAGGGGCGCCGGGAACGGGACGAGGTCCGTCGCGAGCACCGCCGCGACGAGGGTGAGGCCCGCGAATCCCGCGACCACGAGGGGGCGCACCCAGCGCGCGGGCGCCAGGGAGACGAGCAGGCCGATCACGACGTAGCTGACGAACTCGTAGAACAGGCTCCAGAGCGAGCCGTTCCACGCGCCCGGGTAGGGCACGGAGCCGAGCATCCCCGCGATCCCGTACTCCCGGATGTAGAGGGCCGCATTGGCGACCACGAAGCGCACCGCCCCGGCCGCGCTGTACTCGCCGGCTCCGAGGAGGAGCGACGCGAGCGGTGCGGCGACGAAGGCCACGACCAGGAGCGAGACGAGGAAGGCGGGATAGATGCGGAGGAAGCGCCGCCAGAGGAAGTCGACCAGCGATCGCGAGCGCAGCCTGCTCGCGGTGATCAGGAAGCCGGAGGTGGCGAAGAACCCGCCGACCGCCCAGGCGCCGAGGGTGGAGCCGCCGAACCCGGGGTCGTCGCCGTAGCCGCCGAGGGGGAAGGAGTGCGACACGATGACGAGGACCGCCAGCCCGAGCCGCAGGGCGTTGATGCTGTTCGACCGCGGGTCGAAGGCGGAGCCGACGGTCGGGCGCGGGCGCGTGCGTGGCGCGCGGGCGGGCGCGGCGGTGCGCCGGCCGTTCTCCTGGCGGGTCATGCGCACATCCTGCTGACCCCGGCCGCCGCCGTCGATCGGGCGTGGGACGCGCCGCGCTCCTCCCGGAGGGCCCGCGCGCCAGCAACGACGCGCGCTCCACCCCTGCGGACCCGCCGCGGAGCTGACGCGGACTGACGTGCGGCCTGCGGCTGATCCCTCTCCGCCCGGTCGTCCCTCCGTCGCCCTCTCCGCGAGACGCCGCTCCGGTAGCGACACGCCGGAGCGGGCGTACCGGAGCGGCACCTCGTGGCAGGCGGTCGTATCACGCCGGTCGGACCGCGCCGGTCGGATCACGCCGGTCGGATCACGCCGGTCAGAGCAGCCCGTCCGTGAGGTGGTCCGGCGTGCCGAAGCGGTGGGCCGTGATCGACACGGCCTGCTCGCGGAGGAACGGCAGCAGCTCCAGCCGGCCCGCCTCGGTCGCCGCGCCCGCGTAGACCGCGAGGTCGGGGCGCCCGCCCGTCACGGCCGTCACCGTCGCGGCGGACGCGCCCAGCAGGCGCACCCGTCCGGCGCCGTGCGCGCGCACCCGCGCCTCCCACGCCGCGTCGTCCTCGACCACGACGGCGCCGGCCGCCTCGTCGAGACCGGCGGCGAGCTGCGGAGGCAGCGCCGCGGCGCTCGAGACGACCACCCGTGCCTGCGCGGTCGCCGCCGCGACGGCCACCCGCACGAGCGAGCCCAGCGGCTCCCCGGCGGCCAGGCGCACCAGCACGGCGGAGTCGTAGGGCAGGCGGCGGAAGACGTTGCGCTCCGCCTCCAGCCCCGTCACGTCGCGAGGAGTGCCCGCGGCCCACGCCGCCGCGCAGCTGCGCGCCGTCCGCTCCACCGCGGCGTGCTCCTCCGCCGGGAGCTCCGCGCGCGACGCGGCGAGCAGGCGGGCGGCCGGTCCGACGACCGGAGCGGTAGCCTCCGACGGCGCCGCGGTCCAGGAGCCCAGGCCGAGCAGGTAGTCCGGCCCGCCCGCCTTGGTGCCCGGGCCGACCGCCGACTTCTTCCAGCCGCCGAACGGCTGGCGCTGCACGATCGCCCCGGTGATCCCGCGGTTCACGTAGAGGTTGCCGGCCTCGATCCCGTCGAGCCAGGTGCCGATCTCCTCCGGGTCGAGCGCGTGCAGGCCCGAGGTGAGCCCGTAGTCGACCTCGTTGACGATCGCGATCGCCTCGTCGAGGGTCGCCGCCGTCATGATCCCGAGGATCGGCCCGAAGTACTCGGTGCGGTGGAACTCGGACCCGCGGCGCACGCCGTCGCGGACGCCGGGGCTCCACAGGCGTCCGGAGTCGTCGAGGCTCCGCGGCTGCAGCAGCCAGGTCTCACCGGCGCCGAGCCCGGTCAGGCCGCGCAGCAGCTTGCCCTCGGCGGGTTCGATCACCGGCCCCATCCGCGTCGCGGGATCGGTCGGGTAGCCGACCGTGAGGGAGGAGACCGCGTCGAGCAGCTGCGCGCGGAACCGCTTCGAGCGCGCGACGGAGCCCACCAGCACGACGAGCGAGGCGGCGGAGCACTTCTGGCCCGCGTGCCCGAAGGCGCTCGCCACCACGTCCTTCACCGCCAGGTCGAGGTCGGCCGAGGGGGTGACCACGATCGCGTTCTTGCCGCTCGTCTCGGCGAGCAGCGGGAGGTCGTTCCGGAAGGAGCGGAACAGCTCCGCCGTCTCGTAGGCGCCGGTGAGGATCACCCGGTCGACCTGCGGGGAGGCGATCAGGTCGCGCCCCAGCTCCTCCTCCGGCAGGCGGAGCAGGCGCAGGGCCTCGCGGGGCACGCCCGCCGCCCACAGCGCCTCGGCCACCACGGCGCCGCAGCGCGCGGTCGGACCGGCGGGCTTCAGCACCACGGCGGAGCCGGCCGCGAGCGCCGCGAGGACGCCGCCGGCCGGGATCGCGACCGGGAAGTTCCACGGCGGAGCGACCAGGGTCAGCGCGGCCGGGTGGAAGCGGGCGCCGTCGACCGCGTCGAGCTCGAGGGCGCGCTCGGCGTAGTAGTGGGCGAAGTCCACGGCCTCCGAGACCTCGGGGTCGCCCTGGTCGAGGGTCTTGCCACCCTCGGCCGCCATGACCTCGAGCAGCTCGGCGCGGCGCGCCTCCAGCTCGTCGCCCGCGCGGTGCAGGATGCGGGCGCGCTCCTCGGCCGGGACGTCGCTCCAGCCGCTGCCGCGGGCGCCGGAGAGCACCGACTCCAGCTCGTCGAGGGTGCCGATCGTGGCGGCCTCGATCGCGTCGGCGCCGGCCCGGGAGGAGGGGACGCGCGCGAGGATCGCCTGCGCCCACTCGCGGTTCGCGGCGACGGACGGGTCGGTGTCGGGGGTGCTGCGGAAGTCGCCCGGTCCCGGACGGCCGCTCGCGGCGAACCGGTCGGGCACGCGGTGCGCCGGGGGGACGGCCCCGTCGAGGGCGGCGACGGAGGCGCGGAACCGCTCCTCCTCCCGCGCGAAGAGCGCCGGGTCGGCCTCGAGCTCGAAGACGGCCGACATGAAGTTCTGGCTCGACGCGCCCTCCTCCAGCCGGCGGATCAGGTAGGCGATCGCCACGTCGAACTCGGCCGGCGCGACGACCGGCGTGTAGAGCAGGAGCGAGCCGACCGTGCGGCGCACCGCCTCCGCCTGGCCCTGGGCCATGCCGAGGAGCATCTCGTACTCGATCCCCTCGCGGACGCCGCGGGTGCCGGCGAGCAGCCACGAGTACGCGACGTCGAAGAGGTTGTGCCCGGCGACGCCGACCCGCACGTTGCGGATCCGCTCCGGGTGCAGCGCGTAGTCGACGACGCGCTTGTAGTTCGTGTCGGAGTCCTGCTTGCTGCTCCAGGTCGCCAGCGGCCAGCCGTGGACCGAGGCCTCGACCTGCTCCATCGGCAGGTTCGCGCCCTTGACCAGGCGCACCTTGATGCCGGCGCCGCCGCGGGCCCGGCGGGCGGCGCTCCACTCCTGCAGGCGGATCATCGCCGAGAGCGCGTCCGGCAGGTAGGCCTGCAGCACGATGCCGGCCTCGAGGCCGAGGAACTCCGGCCGGTCGAGGATGCGGGTGAAGACCGCGATGGTGAGGTCGAGGTCCTTGTACTCCTCCATGTCGAGGTTGACGAACTTCTGCGGCGAGGACGCGGCGGCCCGGGCGAACAGCGGCGCCAGCTCCTCCACGATGTCGTCGACCGCGGCGTCGAAGGCCCACGGGTTGTGCGGGGCGGTGCTCGAGGAGACCTTGATCGAGACGTAGTCGACGTCGTCGCGGGCGAGGAGCCGGTGCGTCCCCTCCAGGCGGCGGTGGGCCTCCTCGCGGCCGAGGACGGCCTCGCCGAGCAGGTTCATGTTGAGCCGGACGCCGTCGCGGCGGATCGCGGCGATGGCCGGGCCCAGGCGGGAGTCGGTCGCGTCGATGATCAGGTGGCCGACCATCCGTCGCAGCACCCGGCGCGCGATCGGCACCACGACGTCCGGGAGGAGCGGCGCCATGACGCCGCCGAGGGCGACCGCGCCGCGCATCGGAGCCGGGAGGAAGGACGGCACGCCGCCCGCGATCGCCTTCAGCGCCGCCGCCGCGACGCGGGTGTCCTCGGGTCGGACGACGCCGTCGACGAAGCCGACCGTGAAGTCCAGGCCGGCCGGGTCCTTCAGCACGCCCGCCAGCTGCGCCCCGGAGGCGTCGATCGGGATCGCGGACGCCTCGCGCAGCCAGCGCCGCACCAGCGCGACGCTCTCGTCGACCAGGCGGGGATCGATCGAATCGGCGGACGGGCCGTCGGCGGCGGGGCCGGTGGCGAGAGCGGGGCTGGCGAGATCCGTCATGGTGCGGTCCTTCTGCTCTGAGGTGGGTGCCTTCAGTATTCGACCGACTACCGTTGAGCAGAAGCGACCGTTTCTTACCGGTACCGGTCAGCTCAGCTGAACGATCGGGGAGACGCCGTGCTCGATGTCCGCCGCCTGGTCCTGCTCCGCGAGGTGGCCATCCGCGGCACTCTCGCCGCCGCGGCCGAGGCCCTCGCCTACAGTCCCTCCGCCGTCTCGCAGCAGCTCGCCGTGCTCGAGCGCGAGGCCGGCGTCGAGCTGCTGCGGAAGGCGGGCCGGCGCGTGCAGCTCACACCCCAGGCCGAGATCCTGGTCGAGGCGGCCGGCGAGGTGATGGCCCTGCTCGAGCGGGCGGAGGCGGCGCTCGCGGCCTCGGGGGAGTCGGTGACCGGGCGGGTGCGCGTCGCGGTGTTCCAGTCGGCCGCGCTCGCGCTCATGCCGGGTGCGCTCCGGGCCGTCGCCGACCGCTTCCCGGAGGTGCGGATCGAGATGGTGCAGCGCGAGCCGGAGGGCGCTCTGCACGAGACGTCGTGGGCGCGGGAGTTCGACCTCGTCGTCGCCGAGCAGTACCCCGGCCACTCGACCTCCTGGCTGCCCGGACTGGTGCGCAGCGACCTGACGACCGACGCGATCCGCCTCGCCGTGAGCCGCGACTCCGCCGTCGTCGACCTCGCCTCGGCCCGCGACTCCGCCTGGGTGATGGAGCCGCGCGGCACCGCGAGCCGCCACTTCGCCGAGCAGACCTGCCGGGTCGCGGGCTTCGAGCCGGACGTCCGCTTCGAGACCGCCGACCTGCAGGCGCAGATCCGACTCGCCGCCTCCGGCCACGCCGTCGCCCTGATGCCCGACCTGGTCTGGGCGGGCGAGGCGCCGGACTGCCGCCTCCTCAAGCTGCCCGGCACGCCCCGCCGCACGATCTTCACCGCCCAGCGCGAGGCGCAGCTGGCGTCGCCGGCCGTGCGGGTGTTCCGGGAGTGCCTGGCGGAGGTGGCGGGGCGGTTCGCGTGAGGCTGAGGGTGTGCGGGGGTGCGGGAGGCGGGGCAGGGTCGCGTTGGTGCGTGTGGTGAGTGTGGACACCGGGAGGGCGGGGTCGGACGCGTAGGGCGGCGTCGCCAGCGTCAGGTACTCGAAGTGCGTGAGTCCCGCGTCGCGCTGCAGCTG
>NZ_PSWB01000049.1:0-5491 GCF_002931865.1 Rathayibacter sp. AY1C7
GACCCCACCGCCCCCGGCCCCGCCGGACGCTCCGCTCCCGCCGTCTCAGGCCGTGAGTCCGCCGAACAGCAGTGACACCGTCATCGCGATGACGACCGAGTCGAAGGCGGACGCGATGACGACGTTCGCGCGCACCAGGCGCCAGCCCTCTCTCGAGCGGATCTCGGCCGAGACCGTGGCCGCCATCGTGGACAGCAGGAGCGCGAGGGTCGCGTCGTCACTGAAGTGCGGCGCCTCCTCGAAGGCGAAGCGCACCTGCGACCGCCGGGGCGACCGCGACTCGAGGCGCAGGCAGGCCTGTGCGACCGAGAGGACCATCAGCACCCACGAGCTCGCGACGGCGAGCAGGGCGGCGGCGAGGGAGAGGGGCTCGCTGCGGAACTCCGTCCTCTGCGCGATCGCCACCGTGACCACGACCGCCACCGTGACCACGATCGCCGGCACCGCCGCCGACAGCGTGGTGCTGGTCGCCCCGGTCGCCCCCAGCATCCGCGAGAGGAGGCGCCGCTCGCCGCGCGCCTCCTCCTCGGCGGTGCTCCGCAGCGCCTGCTCGTCGAGGCGCGAGAAGGAGGCGGCGCTCCGCAGCGCCTGCTCGTCGAGGAGCGAGGACGAGGCGGCGCTCCAGCCCACGGAGAGGGCGGTGGAGAGCGGCCGGCCGAGCAGATGGACCGGAACGAGGGTCGCCGTCGCATCGACGGCCCGTCGCCAGGAGCGAGCGTCCCCGTCGCCAGGACGAGCAGCACCACCACGATCGTGACCAGGAGGCGCACGCACACCCGGAACAGATCCGAGCGGGGTCGTCTGCGCGCGGTCATCGCCGTCCTCCCCGTCAGAGGCCCGGAGCGCGCCTCGAACAATATCCACGCCGTTCCGTCCTGCGGTGTCCCCGTGCACCACCGGGCCATTCGTTGCAACCAACAACAAATCCCCCGCGCACCCGGCAGAATGGACCCATGACCTCACGGAGCAACTGGGCGGGCACCTACGAGTACCGCGCCGCCGCCATCATCGAGCCGGAGTCCGTCGAGGAGGTGCAGCGCCTCGTCCGCGAGAACGAGCGCGTCCGCGCCCTCGGCAGCCGCCACTCCTTCAACTCCCTGCCCGACACCCCCGGCGCACTGCTGCACCTGGGGCGCCTGGCCTCCGACCCCGTGATCGACGCCGAGGCGAGCACCGTCACCGTCGGCGGCGCCACCCGCTACGGCGTCGTCGCCGCGCACCTGCACAGCAACGGCTACGCCCTGCACAACATGGGCTCGCTCCCGCACATCTCGGTCGCCGGCGCCATCGCGACCGGCACCCACGGCTCGGGCGACCGCAACGCGAACCTCTCCTCCGCCGTCTCGGCGCTCGAGCTCGTCACCGCCGACGGCTCGCTGCGCACGATCCGCCGCGGGGAGCCGGGCTTCGAGGGCGTCGTCGTCGGCCTCGGCGCCTTCGGCATCGTCACCCGCGTGACCCTCGACATCCAGCCGACCTTCGACGTCCGCCAGGACGCGTTCGTCGACCTGCCCTGGGAGCGCGTGCTCGACGACTTCGACGCGATCACCTCCTCCGCCTACAGCGTCAGCCTCATGACCCACTGGTCCTCGCCGACGGTGGAGCAGCTGTGGCTGAAGACCAAGGTGGCGGCGGGATCCGTCGCCGACGTCGACGCGACGCACCTGGGCGCGGTCGCCGCCTCCGCGAGCCTCTTCGCCGTCTCGGAGGGTGTCGACTCCAACCTGAACCCGTTCGGCGGCTCCGTCGGACCGTGGTCCGAGCGCCTGCCGCACTTCCGCCTCGACCGCGAGCCGAGCGCGGGCGACGAGATCCAGAGCGAGTACATGGTGCCGCGCGCGAACGTCCGCGAGGCGATCGTGGCGCTGCGCGCGATCGGCGAGCGGATCGACGACGTCCTGCTCATCACGGAGCTGCGGACCATGGCGGGCGACGACCAGTGGCTCTCCCCCGCCGGAGGCCGCGACAGCGTCGGCGTGCACTTCACCTTCAAGAAGGACCGCGCCGGCGTCGACGCCGTGCTCCCCGCCGTCGAGGGCGCGCTGCTGCCGCTCGGCGCCCGGCCGCACTGGGGCAAGCACTTCCTCGCCGGAGCCGACGAGATCGCGCCGCTCTACCCGCACCTCGAGGAGTGGCGCACCCTCCGCTCCGAGTGGGACCCCTCGGGCCGCTTCGCGAGCGACTTCCTCCGCGACCGCCTGCTCGGCTGAGCGGCACCCGCCCCGCGGGACCAGGCAGGTTCCGCGGGACGGGGCTCACAGGACGTGGGTCGCGGGACGGGGCTCGCAGGACACGGCTCGCGGCTCGCGGGATGCGGGATGCGGGACGCGGGACGCGGGACGCGGCCTACAGGACGCGGGTCACAGGACGCGCCTCACAGGACGCCGCTCAGAACAGGCGGGCCGCGTCGGCGGGCTCGACGAGGTCGCGCACCAGCGCCGGGATCCGCTTCCGGAACGGGAAGAACCCCCGCGACGCCGACGGCCACGCCGCACCGTCCCAGCGGCGGCGCACGGTGACGAGCGTGACCCCCTCGTCGGCGAGAGCCGAGCGGAGCGCCTCCATCCGCTCTCCGACGGGCCCGACCGGCGCGTACGGAACGACCACGGTGTCGATCCGCTCGGACACCGCCCAGTCGACGACCGTCGCGGCACGCGCGTCCGCCAGCACCCTCGCCGGCCGACCGCTGGAGTCGGAGGTGCGCTCGGCGGCGTCGGCGAGCGCCGCGGCGGTGAAGGCGGCGACCGCGTCGGAGACTCCGGACGGCGAGCGCCCGCCCGCGTCCCCGGCGACGGCGCACGCCACGAGGCGCTCGGCCAGACCCGGCTGCTCGGCGAGCAGGCTCTCCGCCTCGAGGTCCTCCTCGTGCAACAGGAGGCCGGGGCGGGCGCCGACGGTCCCCACGACGTCGTCCTGCTCGAGCGGTGCCCGCGGCGGGAAGGGCTCCTCGGTGAGCGCGGGGGCCGTGGTGGCGAGGCCGCTCGGCGAGAAGCGCCCCTCCGTGTAGCGCGCGATGTTGGACGCGGAGGCGAGGTAGGTCTTGCCCGGAGTCTGCAGGCCGGCGACCCATCGCCACGACAGGGTGTTGGACGCGGCGTCGCCGTCGAGCAGGTGCCGGTAGAAGAAGTCGGCGCCGAGCTGCCAGGGCAGTCCGAGGGTGAAGATCCAGATGCTCGCGAACCACATGCGGGTGTGGTTGTGGAGGTACCCGGTCTCGACGAGCTCGCTCACCCACGCGTCCATCGCGTCGATGCCGCTGTGTCCGCCGATCGCGTCGAGGTAGCCGGGCGGAGGATCACCCGCGGAGGAGTCCGCCACCTCGCGACGGTAGCGGCGCCAGACGTCCGGGTCCTGCTCGAGCCAGCCCTTCCAGTAGGTGCGCCAGAACACCTCCTGGACGAACTTCTCCGCGGCGGTCAGCCGGTGGCGCGCGAGGACCGCGGCGACGACCTCCCGCTCGGTGACGAGGCGGTGGCGGAGGTAGGGCGAGAGCCCGGAGACGTTGTCCCGGGACGGTCCGAGGTCGTGGTTGCGGTCGCGGGCGTAGGCGGAGCCCGCGCGGGCGACGAAGTCGTCGAGCGCCTCGAGACCGGCGGCTCTGGTCGGGATGAACATCGCCCCATCATCGGCGTCGGCCCGGTGAGAACACCGGCGGCGGCCTCCCGAGTGCGCTCCGGGGACGGAGGTGCCCGCCGAGCGCTCGTCAACGGGGTGACCGGCGCCTCCGACCCGACGTAGCGTCGGAGGACGAGAGGGAGGCCGCCATGCCCCGCGAGGAACAGATCCCGTCCACCATCGAGCGCTCCGACGAGCACGCGCAGAAGCTCTGGTCGGCCGCGCACGACTCGGCCGTCGACAGCTACGGCGACGGCGAGCGCGCCCACCGCACAGCCTTCGCCGCGCTGAAGCACGAGTACGAGAAGGTCGGCGACCACTGGGAGCGCAAGGCCGAGAGCGGCCCCTCCGACTCCCGCGCCGAGGGCCACGGCCGCTCCCCCGGGGGCGAGACGGCGGGCGGAGTGGACGCGAACGCCACGAAGGCGCACCTGATGGACCTCGCCAAGCGCCTGGACGTCTCCGGCCGCTCGCGCATGACGAAGGCCGAGCTCGTCGAGGCCCTGCAGAAGGAGAGCACCGGCCGGACGCGCGACGCGCGGTGAGGGCAGGGGGCGGGGCCGGGAACACCCGCCCCGCCGAGCCCCGGCCCCGCTCAGTCCAGCGCGTCCCGGACGGCCGCCATGCCCAGCTCCAGCTCGGCGAAGGTGGTCGACAGCGGCGAGAGGCCGATCCGGATGCCGTCGGGTCGGCGGAAGTCCGGCACGACCCCCTCCGCCTGCAGCCGCGGGACCAGGCCGGCGAACGACTCGTGCGCGATCGTCACGTGCGAGCCGCGCCGGGCGGAGTCGAGCGGAGTCGCCACCCGCACCCCGCGCGGCACCAGCCACGCGTCGGCCAGCTCCAGCGCGTACGCCGTCATCGCCTCCGATTTCGCGCGCACCGCGGGCATGCCGACCGAGGCGATCAGCGCGATCATGTCCTGCATCGCGAGCATTCCCGTGATCGGCGGGGTGCCGCTGAGGAAGCGCCGCATCCCCTCGGCCGGACGGTAGCCGGGTCCCATCTCGAACATGTCGGCGACGCCCATCCAGCCCTGCACCGGCTGCGCGAGCGAGCCCTGGTGCCGGGAGGCGACGTACGCCCACGCGGGCGCCCCCGGGCCTCCGTTGAGGTACTTGTAGGAGCAGCCGACCGCGAGGTCCGCGCCCCACGCGTCGAGCTCGAGCGGCACGGAGCCGACGGAGTGGGAGGCGTCCCAGAGCACGAGCGCGCCGGCCTCGTGCGCTTGGACGGTGATCGCCGCGGCGTCGGCGAGGAACCCCGAGCGGTACGCGACGTGGCTGAGCAGCACCAGCGCCGTCCGCTCGCCGAGCACAGGGGCGAGGTCGTCGGGGCCGACGCCGCTCCCGCGGTCGGAGTCGATCCAGCGGAGAGTGCTGCCGGTCTCGGCCGCGATGCCCTCCAGCACGTACCGGTCGGTGGGGAAGTTGTCGGTGTCCACGACGATCTCGTCGCGCCCCTGCTCCGCCTGGCGGGCGATCGCCGCGCGGGTGAGCTTGTAGAGCAGGACGGTCGTGGAGTCGGCGACGACCGTCTGCCCGGCCGCGGCTCCCAGCACCGCGGAGCCGAGGGCGTCGCCGACCTCGAGCGGCATGTCGAGCCAGCCCTCCTCCCAGCCGCGGATGAGGCGGCCGCCCCACTCCTCCTCCGCGAACCGCGCGAGCCGGGCGACGCTCGCGCGCAGCGGCCGGCCGAGCGAGTTGCCGTCGAGGTAGGAGCGGACCTCGGGGGTGCGGACGAACAGCTCGGGGCAGTGCGCGAGCGGGTCCTGGGCGTCGAGCGGATGCATGCCCTCACCCTAGGTCGCGGGTGCCGGGCGCGACGCGTGCCGCCGGGGCCCCGGATGCGTGCCGCCGGGGTCCCTGACGGGTGC
>NZ_PSWB01000005.1:0-169510 GCF_002931865.1 Rathayibacter sp. AY1C7
GCGTTCACCCGGGCGTGCTCGGGCGAGAGGTAGACCCGCTCGACGCCGCCGCGATCATGGCCCGCTGCGACGAGCTCGCCGCGGTCTCCTCCAGCCGCGACGGCATCGAGCGGGTCTACCTCTCGCCCGAGCACGCCCGGGTGAACGCGATGGCCGCGCGTTGGATGACCGAGGCGGGTATGCGCACCTGGCAGGACGCGGCCGGCAACCAGTGCGGCCGCTACGAGGGCGCGACTCCGGGACTCCCGGCGCTCCTGCTCGGCTCGCACCTCGACACGGTGCCCGACGCGGGCCGCTACGACGGGATCCTCGGCGTGATGCTCGCGATCGCCGTGGTGTCGCGCCTGCAGGGGGCGGGCCGGCGCCTGCCGTTCGCCGTCGAGGTCGTCGCGTTCGGCGACGAGGAGGGCACCCGCTTCGGCACAGCGCTCCTCGGCTCCCGCGCCCTCGCCGGCACCTGGGACGAGCACTGGTGGGAGCTCGAGGACGCCGACGGGACGACGCTCGTCGAGGCGTTCCATGAGTTCGGGCTGGACCCCTCGCGCATCCGCACCGCCGCGCGCGACGCGCAGGACGTTCTCGCCTACCTCGAGGCGCACATCGAGCAGGGCCCCTACCTGGAGGAGGCTGACCGCGCCCTCGCCGTGGTCTCCTCGATAGCGGGCGCCCGCCGCTTCGCGCTCACCCTCACCGGCAAGGCCGGGCACGCGGGCGGAGTTCCGCTCGACCGCCGCCGCGACGCGCTCACCGGGGCGGCCGAGGCCGTGCTCGCGGTGGAGCGCATCGCGCGGGAGCAGGGCGTGATCGCCACGGTCGGCCGGCTCGAGACCTTCCCGGGCGCGGTCAACGTCATCCCCGGCCGGGTCGAGTTCAGCCTCGACCTCCGCGCCGAGACCGACGCCCAGCGCGACACGGCGTGGGACGCCATCGAGCACGCGATGTCGGAGTCGGCGTCGCGCCGCCGTCTCGCGCTGACGGTGGAGGAGACCCATTCGGCCCCCGCGGTCGTCGCCTCCTCTCGGCTGCAGGACGTCGTGCGCGCGGGCATCCGCGCGACCGGGGACGCGGAGCCGATGGTGCTGTTCTCCAAGGCCGGCCACGACGCGATGGCGGTCGCCGACCTCGCCGAGTACGCGATGCTCTTCCTCCGCTGCGAGGGCGGCGTCAGCCACCACCCGGACGAGAACGTGACCGAGGCCGACGTCGCGACCGCGCTCGACGCGTTCGAGGCGGCCGTGCTGGCGCTCGCCGACGGGACGCCGACCGCGTGACCCCCGCCCCGGCCCCCTCGACGAGCATCGGTCACCGCATCGATGCCGGCTACGCCGCGCTGTCGCGGCAGGAGCAGCGGGCGGCCGACTTCATCCTCGACCACCTCGGCGACCTGGCCGTCTACACGGCGACCGAGCTCGCCCAGCACAGCGGAGTGTCCAAGGCCACGGTCTCGCGGCTGTTCCGCCGCCTGGGGTTCTCGAACTCGCAGGAGGTGCGCGAGCACGCCCGGGCGCTGCGGTCCTCCGGTGTGCCGGTCGGTCCCGCGCAGGGACAGGGGGATCCGCTCGCCGCGCACCTCGAGAGCGAGCGGGCGAACCTGGCCCGGCTGGCCGCCGCGTTCGGCGACGGGCGGCTGGAGGAGGCGGTGCGGCTGATCGCGGGAGCACGCGAGGTCGTCGTGATCGGACTGCGCAACAGCTACCCGGTGGCGCTGCACCTGCGCCAGCAGCTCGCGCAGGCGCGCGGACGCGTCCGGATCGCCCCGCAGCCCGGCCAGTCGCTCGGTGAGGAGCTCGAGGGGCTCGGAGCCGAGGACGTCGTGGTGCTGGTCGGCTTCCGCCGCCGCCCCGCCTCCTTCACGGCCCTGATCGGGACGCTCGCCGCGCGCGAGGTGCCCGTGGTGCTCCTCGCGGATCCGCCCGCCCGGCGCTACGCGGAGCACGCGGCGGTCTGGCTGGAGTGCCCGGTCGACAGCGGCACGGCGCTGGACAGCTACGCATCGGCGATGAGCGCGGTCGCGCTCGTGGCCTCCGGAGTGCTCGGGGCGTCGCCGAGGGAGTCGCGCGAGCGGATCGCCGGGATCAGCACGGCCTACGCGGAGCTCGCCGAGCTGGAGGACCGGCCGTGAGCGAGGCGGCGGAGCTGATCCGCGCGCACGCCAAGGACCCCGTCGGGCAGGCCGACCCGACTCCGGCCCTCGGCCGGGCCGAGCTGATCACCCCCACCTGCGGCGACCGGATCGAGCTGCGCGTCGACGGCGGCGCGGAGCAGGTGCGCCTCGCCTGGAGCGGGCGGGGGTGCGAGGTCTCGCGGGGATCCGCGTCGCTGCTCGCGGACGGTCTCGACGGGCTGCCGGCGTCGGACATGCGGGAGCGGATCGACGCGTTCCTCGCGGCGATGGCGCACCGGGAGGGTGCACTCGCCGGCGAGGAGCAGGCGCTGCTCGCGGTGGCGGGCAACCCCGTCCGCTCCGTCTGCGCGACGCTGGCCTGGCGGGCGCTGGCCGCCGCCCTCGACGACGCGGGCCTGGCGTGAACCGCTCAGTCCGGCCCGTCGCGGTCGGCTCCCGACCACAGATCGCCGCACTCCACCCCGCGCGCGCCCCTCGCGCGGAGCAGGTCGCGCGCGCCGGAGTCGCCGTGCACGCCCTCGAGGAGCTCCGGCCAGTGGTCCCGTCCCACCAGCACCGGATGACCGGGCCGACCGCGGAAGACCGCGCGGGCGAGCACGTCCGGCGCGACCGGCGCCTCCGCGAGCAGCCGGGCCCCCACGCTCGGCGGCTCCTCGGGCAGGTCGACCAGGGCGACCAGCGCGGCGACGCCCTCGGCCGCGGCGAGACCCGCGCGGAGCGACGCCGAGAGGCCGCTCTCCCACTCCGCCGCGACGACCACGTCCGCGGACGGCGGCACCAGGAGGCGCGCCCGTCCGGCCTCCGCGCCCAGGACCACGAGCACCCGCTCGCAGCCCACCGCGCGGAGCCTCTCGACGGCCCGCTCCACCCAGGGAACTCCCGCCGCGTCGCACCGCAGCGCCTTCGGGCCGCCCGCCCGGCGCCCCGCACCCGCCGCGAGCACCAGCCCGACGAGGTCCCGACTCCCGACCAGATCCATCCGACCATCGTGCCGCAGGCCGAGCCCCTGCTCCGCCGGACGAAGGAGACCGCATGACCGACACCCGATCCGAGACCGCCCGCGACGTGCTGCTCGCGTGCCTCGCCGTCCCCCGCTGGGCCGACGAGGTCGCCTCCGGCGCGCCCTACCCGTCGGCCGACGCGCTCGCCGACGCGGCCGAGCGGGCCGCGCGCACGCTCACCGAGGAGGAGGTGGAGGCGGCGCTGGCCGACCACCCCCGGATCGGCGAGCGGCACGCGGGCGCGGGGCGCTCCTCCGCGTTCTCGGCCGCGGAGCAGGCGGCGAGCCGCACGGGCGACGAGGAGCTGACCCGGCGGCTGCTGGCCGGCAACCGCGCCTACGAGGAGCGGTTCGGGCGCGTGTTCCTCCTCCGCGCGGCCGGCCGCGACCGGGCCGAGGTCGTCGCGGAGCTGGAGCGGAGGCTCGGGCTCGACGACGAGACGGAGGCCCGCATCGTCGCGGAGCAGCTGCGGGAGATCACGGTGCTGCGCGTCCGCGGCCTCGACGACGGGCGCCTCGTCCGGGCGGAGGCCGCACGATGAGCGGGCACGCCAGCCGCGTCACCACCCACGTGCTCGACGCCGTCCGCGGCCGCCCCGCACGCGGCGTCCCGGTGGCTCTCGACGCCCGTGTCGGCTCCGGCTGGGAGCGCCTCGCCGAGGCCCGCACCGACGACGACGGCCGCGTGGCGGCCTTCGGGCCGGAGCGCCTGGCCGCCGGGGTCCACCGGGTCGTCTTCGACACCGGCGCCTGGTTCGCCGCCTCGGGCACCGAGTCGTTCTACCCCGAGGTCGTCGTCGCCTTCCGCCTCGACGACGAGGAGGCGCACTTCCACATCCCGCTCCTGCTCAGTCCCTTCGCCTACTCGACCTACCGGGGCAGCTGATGCAGCTGCAGGACGTCCTCGACGCGCCGCAGCTGCGGCTGCGCGTGCTGGTCGCCGGCGACGGGGCGCTCGCCCGGCCGGTCGACGGCATCTTCACGACCGACCTCCTCGATCCGCGCCGCTACATCTCGCGCGACCAGCTGGTGCTGACAGGTCTGGTCTGGCGTCGGGACGCCCAGGACAGCGCGGCCTTCGTCGCCGCGGTCGCGGACTCGGGTGCCAGCGCTCTGCTCGCCGGCGAGGGGCTGCTGGGCTTCGTGCCGGACGACCTCGTCGTCGCCTGCCGCGAGCACGACGTCCCGCTGATCGCCGTGCCGGCCGATGTGTCGTTCGGCGCGATCACGGCGCACCTGTCGAACGCCCTCGCCGGCGACCGCGTGGCCCGGCTGACGGCCGCCCTCGCCCGCCAGCGGGAGCTGCTGACCGAGGTCTACCGGGGGCAGCAGCTCGACGAGCTCGTTACGCGCACCTCGCGCGAGCTCGGACTCCCCGTGTCGGTGCTGACCGCGACCGGCCGGACCGCGGCCTCCGCCTCGCCCCTGGGGCTGGGGGAGATCGAGCGGGTCGTGCACGCGGCGCTCACGGCCCGGCGCAGCCCGGTCGTGGTCGCGGACGCCCGCGGCGGCGCCCTGTCGGTCCTCACCGTCGCAGGCGCGGGCGAGCACCGCGCCACCTCCTGGCTGGTCGTCGTCGGGGGCGACTGGAACGACTGGCCCGCCGCAGTACTCGACGCCGTGACGGAGCTCGCCGGAGTCGTGGGGGTCTACCGGCTGCAGCGGGAGGCGGCGCTCTCGGCCGACTCCGCTCTCGCCGACCGCCTGCTCGAGCTCGTGGAGGAGGACAGCGAGCAGCCCGAGGCCGCGGTGTACCTGCGGCAGCTCGGACTCGGCGGCGCCGGGCGGTGCGCCGTGGTCGCCGCCGAGTTCGAGGGCGACGCGCCCCCGGACCTGGCGCGCCGTGTCCTGGTCGACGCCGCCGCGCACCTGGGCCGCGCCGTGGTCGGACGCGACGCCGAGGGCTGCGCGGTGGCGGTGCTGCCCACCGAGGCGACCGATGCGATCCCCACCGGCGCGGATCCGCTCGCCGTCGTCACCTCGGCGCTGCGACGAGCGGGAGCCGCGTGGCCGGGCGCCGTGCTGCGCGTCGGGACGAGCGCCGCGACTCCGCTGCCCGCGCTCGGCGGCGCCCTCCGCTCGGCACGCTACGGGATGCTGCTGCCGGGCTCTCCGGGCGACGACGCTCCGGTGCGGGTCAGCGACTCCGGGGAGGTCACCTCCGCCGTGCAGCTGCTGAGCGCGGTCCCCGACCACCTGCGCTCGGTGTTCGTCGAGCTGGTGCTCGGGCGGCTCGTCGAGCACGACGCGCGCTACGGCTCGCAGCTGGTCGCCACGCTCGCGGCGTTCCTCGACTGCGGCGGCTCGTGGGTGCGCACGGCGGAGCAGACGCACCTGCACCTGAACACGGTGCGGTACCGCATCGCGAGGGTGGAGGAGCTGACGCAGCGCGACCTGTCGGACACCGCGGACCGCGCCGACCTGTTCCTGGCGCTGCGCCTGCGCTGACGGCCGGGTGCGCGCGGTCCGCACCGCGCTTCCCGGGCCGGCCCCGTCACTCCGGAGCCACGATCCGCCTGCCCCGGACGTGCACCGCGGCGATCGCCGGCTCGCGCAGGGTCATCAGCAGGGCGAAGAGCAGCTGGGCCGTCGCCTCCTCCTCGTCGTCCGCGCGGACCCCGTGGGCGAGGACGTCGGCGAGCGGCTCCCACCGGTCGGGCTCGATGCGGAGGAAGTCCGCGTCCTTCCCGGGGTCGAGGCTGCCGAACCGGTCCTCCTGGTCGAGCGCCCGCGCGCCGGCGAGCGTCGCCGTGAACAGGAGCTCGGCCGGATGCAGGGCGACGGCCGCGTCGCCGGGCTCCGAGAGGTGCACCTTGAAGGCGTCGTTCGCCACTCGCGCCAGCAGCCACTCGTCGCCCGCGCCCACGTCCGAACCGAGGGCGACGGTGACCCCCGAGGCGACGGTCCGGCGCCAGGGCATGGTGCCGGAGCCGAGGAACTGCTGCGAGGTCGGGCAGTGGGCGATCGAGGTGCCGGTCTCCTCCATCCGGTGCAGCTCCGCGTCCTGGCAGTGCACGGCGTGGGCGAGGATCGTGCGCGGCCCGAGGAGGGAGGAGCCTCCGCGCGCGGAGCCGGGGAGGAAGAGCCCGTCGTAGGTGTCGAGGTAGCTGCGGGTGCCGTACGCGCCGAGCACGGCGGCGATCTCGCCGTCGCCGGGCCGGTCGTTCTCGTTGAGGTGGCTGTGCACGTAGACGCCGCGTCCGCGGACGTCGTCGTAGAGGTCGCCGAGCGCTCCGAGGGTCCGGGGAGTGACGGACAGCGAGAACCGCGGGACGAGCGCGACCTGCAGGAGCGGGTCCCTCCCGTGCCAGCGGTCGATCTCCTCCGACGCGAGCGTCAGCGCCTCCTCCTCGGAGGTGATCAGGGGAGCCGCCGAGGCCGGGCCCGTGGTCTGGATGCCGCGCCCCGACACGATCCGCAGCCCCGCCTCGCGGCTGCGCTCGAAGAGGGCGTCCTGCGCGGCCGGGAACGCGGAGCCGAAGACCATCGCGGCGGTCGTGCCCGCGGCCACCCGCCGCCGGGTGAAGGCGCGCGCGACGACGTCGGCGAACTCCGGGTCGGCGAGCCGCGCCTCCGCGGGGAACACCGTCCGGTCGAGCCACTCGAGCAGCTGGCCGCCGCCGAAGCCGTCGGTCGAGAACGTCTGGGGGAAGTGCACGTGCGCGTCGACGAAGCCGGGCAGCAGGATCGACGCGGCGTCGCCGGAGACCGGCAGGAGCGCGAAGCGGTCCGGCAGCTCGCGGTACGGACCGACCCAGGCGATCGTGCCGTCCTCGTCCACGGCGAGAGCGCCGTCCGGGATCGACACCAGCGACTCCCGCGCGGTCGTGAGCGTCGCACCCCCGGCGACGTGCAGCACGTGCCCCCGGTGGACGCCCCCGGCGCCGGTCACACCAGGCCCGTGTAGGCGGTCCAGGCGGATCCCGCGGGCGGCGCGTCGTCGCGGGTGACGCTCGCCTGGATCAGCCCGTAGGGGCGGTCGGCGGCGTGGAAGACCTCGTTGTCGTTCTCGACGCCGAAGGGCGACAGGTCGTAGACGAAGTGGTGCTTGTTCGGCGCGGAGAGACGGATCTCGACGATCTGCGGGTACTCCTCCAGGACCGTCTTCCCCATCTCGAAGAGCGTCTGCTGGAGGGCGAGGGAGTGCACGGTCGCGAAGCGGCTCGTCATGAGCGCCTTGACGCCCGCGTAGACCGCCTCCCAGTCCATCGCCGCGATCTCGTCCTCGCTCAGGGCGAAGCGCCACTTCGCGACCAGCGAGGTCGCCATCACCCGGTCGTTCGTCGGCTGGAGGACCGTGTACGGGTCGGTGAGGAAGCCGTGGAACTCGCTCCCCGTGGACTTCAGGATCGTGAGGTCCTTGAAGCCGCCGGTGATCCAGATCCGCCGCTCGTCGCCCGAGCCCTCGACCGTGACCGACGCGATCCGCGTCTCCTGGCCCTTCCGGACCCAGGTGTGGTCGTGCTCGCGCCCGTCCACCAGCACGCGCTCCCAGGCGAACTCCTCGATCTCGATGCGGGCGCCGTGGACGGGCTCGTAGCCGTCGACGAAGTGGCGGGCCAGCTCGAGGCCGTAGGGCTCGATCGAGCGCAGGCCCTTCTCCTTGGCGAAGGCGTACGCCGTCTGCTTCTGCGTGTCCGTGGGCAGGACGGCCGACTGGTCGCCCTCTCGGTGCGCGGCCTCGAAGTCGCCGCGGAGGGCCGTGGAGACGTTGACGTCGTGGATCTCGTGCCGCGGGGTCTCGCGGTAGATCCGCACGACGCGGTTCTCGGCCTTCCCGTACTGGTGGTCCCCGAGGATGATCGACATGTCCGCTCCTGTCCGTTCCGTGCGGCCGGGCCCGGTCACGCGGTGGTGACCGTCCTGCTCGCGGCTCCTGCGAGCCCGTCTGCCAGCCTCGCGCCTGCCGGGGGCTCCGCGCACCGGCGGAGCATCCCGAGGAGCCGCCGCCGGGACTCCGAGTCTTGTGCGATCCGCCCGCTCCGCGGCTCCGACCCGCCTCCGTTCACACGCTCGAAACCTGCCGATGACACGGCGGCGCTCGGCGTGAGCGGGGGAGTTCCCCGAGGTGTCGTCAGGGAGGCGGGGCATCGGCGGGTCGAGGTCAGGGGCGGCTGAGGAGGCGCCCGGCGGGCGGGACCGTCGCGGCGGTGACGCGGCGGCCGCCGACCCAGGTGGCGGCGACGGCGCCGCGGAGGACGCGGCCCTCGTAGGCCGAGACGGGGTTCCGGTGCGAGAGGGCGTCGACGTCCACGCGCCACTGCGACTCCGGGTCGAACGCGACCAGGTCGGCGTCGGATCCCGCGTGCAGCAGGCCCTTCTGGCCGAGCCCGGCGAACGCGGCGGTCGCCGTGGACATCCAGGCGACGACCTGCTCGAGCGGGATGCCCCGCTCGCGGGCCCCGGTCCAGACCGCGCGGAAGCTCAGCTCGAGTCCCGAGATCCCGCCCCAGGCGACGCCGAAGTCGCCGCCGGCGGGGAGCTTCAGCTCGGCGGTGGCGGGGGAGTGGTCCGAGGCGATGATGTCGATCGTCCCGTCGAGCAGCCCCTTCCAGAGCAGCTCGCGATTGCGCTCGTCGCGGATCGGCGGGCAGCACTTGAACTGCGTGCCGCCGTCGGGGATCGAGCCGGCGTCGAAGGTGAGGTAGTGCGGGCAGGTCTCGGCGGTGATCGGCAGCCCCTCGGCCTTCGCCTCGCGCAGGAGCGGCAGCGCGTCGGCGGAGGAGAGGTGCAGGATGTGCGCGCGGCAGCCGGTCTCGCGGACGGCCTCGATCACGTGCAGGATCGCGCTGCGCTCGGAGGCGGGCGGGCGGGAGTCGACGAACGCGCCGTAGGAGGCGCCGGGCTCCAGCGCGCTCGCCTTCAGCTCGGCCGGGTCCTCGGCGTGCACGATCAGCAGTCCGTCGAAGGCGGCGATCTCGCGCATCGCCTCGACGAGCTGCTCCCGGCTCAGGTGCGGGAACTCGTCCACGCCGCTCGGCGAGAGGAAGCACTTGAAGCCGAAGACGCCCGCGTCGTGGAGCTCGCGCAGCGTGCCGAGGTTCGAGGGGATCGCCCCGCCCCAGAAGCCGACGTCCACCTGCGCCTGCGGCCCGGCGGCCGCGCGCTTGGCCTCGAGCCCCGCCACCGTGGTGGTCGGCGGAATCGAGTTCAGCGGCATGTCGATGATCGTGGTGACGCCCCCGGCGGCGGCCGCGCGGGTGGCGGAGGCGAAGCCCTCCCACTCCGTGCGGCCCGGTTCGTTGACGTGCACGTGGGTGTCGACGATCCCCGGGATCAGGACCTGGCCCTCGGGGAGGACGATCTCCTCCGTGGTCCGCCAGGGGGCGTCCCGCTCGCCGACCGCGACGATCAGGCCCTCGGCGATCGCGATGCTGGCCGGACGCCGGCCGTTCTCGGTCAGCACGTCGGAGGCGCGGATCACGAGGTCGAGGAAGGGAGCGTCGTCAGGCATGGATCGACCCTATACTCGGCATGTTTCCTGCGTGTGAGCGCCCGTCGGCGGCTCCGCCCGGCCTCCCCGCAGCCCCGGCGCCGTCGCCTCCCGTCCGAGAAGAGGAGGCCGTCGTGCTCGACATCGCCGACCCCCTGCTCGAGCGCGTCGAGGCGGGCGGGAGCGTCGCGGTCGTCACGGTCACGCACGTCTTCGGTTCGGCTCCCCGCGCTCTCGGCTCCTCGATGGCGGTGGACGCGGAGGGGCGCGCGATCGGCTCGATCTCCGGCGGCTGCGTCGAGGCGCAGGCGTACGCGCTGGCCCAGGAGGTGCTCGGCACCTCGGGCAGCGCGTCCGAGCACTTCGGCTTCGACGACGAGGCGGCCTTCGCCGCGGGCCTGTCCTGCGGGGGGCAGCTGCGCGTGTTCGGCCAGGTCGTCGACTCCGGCTCCACCGCGGTCCTCGCCGAGCTGCGCGCCGCCCGCGCCGGCCGCTCGGCCGCGCTGGCGATCGTCGTCGGCGGCCCGGAGGAGCTGATCGGCCTCGTCCTCACCGGAGCGACGCGCCTCCAGGACGTCGTCGGCCCGCACCTGAACGAGGACACCGCCCGCCGCATCCTCGCCGAGCGCGAGGCGCGCCTGGCCTCCGGCCGCTCGGCCACGGTCGAGACCGCCTGCCGGAGCGCCGAGCTCGAGATCGCCTACATCGTGCACGCGGAGCGGCCGCGCCTGCTGATCTACGGCGCCGTCGACTTCTCCGCCGCGCTCTGCTCCGCCGGATCCCTGCTCGGCTACCGCGTGACCGTCTGCGACGCGCGTCCGGTGTTCGCGACCGCCGAGCGCTTCCCCGGCGCCGACGAGGTCGTGGTCGAGTGGCCGTCCGACCACCTCGCCCGCGCCGAGGTCGACTCGCGCACCGTGATCGCGGTGCTCACGCACGACGAGAAGTTCGACATCCCGCTGCTCGAGACCGCGCTCGCGCTCCCGGTCGCCTACGTCGGCGCGATGGGATCGCGGCGCACCCACGAGCGGCGGCTGCGGCTGCTGCGCGAGGCGGGAGTGACGGAGGAGGCGCTCGCCCGCCTGCACTCGCCGATCGGCCTGGACATCGGCGCGTCGACGCCGGAGGAGACGGCCGTGTCGATCCTCGCGGAGGTCCTCGCCGCGCGCACGGCGACGTCCGGGGAGCCGCTCGCGGGGCGCTCGGGCCCGATCCACGCGGCGCGCTGAGCCGCACGTCCTTCCCTGACCACGCGCCGTCGTGATCGCGCAGGCCTGATCGCACTCCGGCGGGAAACGGCCGCGAAACACCGCGCTGCCATGCTCGGGGCATGCAGCGCCACGTCCTCACCGGAGCCCACGTCGCCACCGTCGACGCGCACGGGACCGAGCACCCCGTCGGCCACGTCGTCGTCGACGACTCCCGCATCGTCGCCGTCGGAGCCGGCGACCCTCCGGCGTGGGCCCTCGACGGACGGTCCCCGACGGGCCTGCCGGCGCAGGAGGCGATCGCGCTCACGCGGGTCGACGGCCGCGGCCACCTGCTCACTCCCGGGCTCGTCAACACGCACCACCACCTCTACCAGTGGCTCACCCGCGGCTGGGCGCAGGACTCGATCCTCTTCGACTGGCTCGTCGCGCTCTACCCCGCCTGGTCCCGCATCGACGCCGACCTGACCCGCTCCGCCGCCCTCGGCGCGATGGGCGTCCTCGCCCGGTCCGGCTGCAGCACCGTCGCCGACCACCACTACGTCTTCCCGCGGGGCTCCGGCGACATCGTCGGCGGCATCGTCGACGCGGCCGGCGCCCTCGGCCTCCGGCTGCACGC
This sequence comes from Rathayibacter sp. AY1C7, assembly GCF_002931865.1. Taxonomy (NCBI): domain Bacteria; kingdom Bacillati; phylum Actinomycetota; class Actinomycetes; order Micrococcales; family Microbacteriaceae; genus Rathayibacter; species Rathayibacter sp. AY1C7. The sequence goes on from NZ_PSWB01000005.1 coordinate 11,386, forward strand.
GACCCGCGGGTCGATGGACCTCGGCGAGTCCCGGGGCGGCCTCCCGCCGGACTTCGCCGTCGAGACCACGGCGGCCGCGCTCCAGGCCAGCGGAGAGGCGGTCCAGCGGTACCACGACGCCTCCGCCGACGCGATGGTGCGGGTCGCGATCGCCCCGTGCTCGCCCTTCTCGGTGACCACCGACCTGCTGCGAGAGTCGGCCGTCCTCGCCCGTCAGCTCGGGGTCCGGCTGCACACCCACGGCTCCGAGACCGTGGAGGAGGACGCCTACACGCAGGAGGCGTTCGGACTCTCGCCCACCGACCACCTGGAGTCGCTCGGCTGGCTCGGCGACGACGTCTGGATGGCGCACTGCGTCCACCTCGACGCCGACGCGATCGCGAAGTTCGCGGCCACGGGCACCGGAGTCGCGCACTGCCCGTCCTCGAACGGCCGGCTCGCGGCGGGCATCGCGCCGATCCCGCAGCTGCTGGCGGCGGGAGCCCCGGTCGGCCTCGGCGTGGACGGCGCGGCGTCGAACGAGTCCGGTCAGCTCGGCTCCGAGATCCGCGCCGCGGTGCTGATGAACCGCCTGCGCGCCGGCGCCGACCGGATGAGCGCCCGGCAGGCGCTCTCGGTCGCCACCATCGGCGGGGCCCGGGTGCTCGGCCGGCAGGACGAGATCGGCTCGATCGAGGTCGGCAAGCTCGCCGACCTCGCGCTCTGGCGGATCGACGGGATCGAGCACGCGGGCATCGCGGACCCGGTCGCGGCCCTCGCGCTCGGAGCGCAGCCCCCGCTGAGCCTGCTCCTGGTGCAGGGTCGCCCGACGGTGCGGGAGGGACGGCTGGTGAACGCGGACGAGGACGCGATCGCCCGCGAGGTCGCCCGGGCGAGCACGGAGCTGGCCTCGCGCGTCTGAGCTGCGGCAGCCGATCGGCGCTCAGCTCGTCGTCGTTCAACCGGGCGGCGCCTCCGCGTCGACGGTAGCGACCGGGGCGGCGTCCGGGTGCAGGAGCCTCCAGATCCGGTCGCGGGAGAGCGGCAGCTCGGTCGGCCTCACGCCGATCGCGTCGCGGACGGCGTTGGCGAGTGCGGGGGCGACCGGGTTGTAGGGCGCCTCGCTCATCGACTTCGCGCCGAACGGCCCGAGCTCGTCGGCGGTGTCTGCGAAGAGCACCTCGGTCTCGGGCACGTCCGCCATCTGCGGGATGTGGTAGTTCCGGAGGATCGCCGTGGTCACGGTGCCCTCGCCGTCGAGGATCACCTCCTCGTAGAGCGCCGAGCCGATCGCCTGCGCCACTCCGCCCTCGACCTGCCCGCGGCACTGCGCCGGGTTGATCACGAAGCCGGCGTCGGCCGCCTGGACCGACTGCAGGATCCGCACCTCGCCCGTCGGCTCGTGCACCGCGACGCGGAAGCCCTGGACGTTGAACGCGAGCGAGCGCTGAGCGCCGTCCTCGCTCCCGGTCGCGGTGACCGGTCCGCCGGCCGCGCGGACCAGATCGGCGAACGCGACCCGGGTGCCGTCCGGAGCGAGCAGGCCCTCGTCGTCGGGCTCGAAGGTCTCGTCGTGCCCGGTCAGCCGCTTGGCGAGCGCCTGCAGCTCCGCGAGGAGGCGCGTCGCGGCCGAGTGGACGGCCTTGCCCGCGACGACCGTGCCGGCGCTGCCGAACGCTCCGGTGTCGTAGCGGGCCGCGTCCGTGTCGGACTGGCGGATCCGCACCCGGTCGGCGGAGGCGCGGAAGGCGCTCGCCACCAGCTGCGTGTGCACGGTGGTCGTCCCGTTGCCGAACTCGGCCGTGCCGACGCCGATGGTCAGCACGCCCGCGGCGTCGACGGTGACGGTCGCCTCCGAGAAGTGGCCCCGCGGTGGGATGGTGGCGATCATCGCCAGTGCCGCGCCCTGCCCGGTCCGCCACCCCGGTCCGTCGGGGGCGGGGGAGCCGCCGCCGCCGGCCAGTGCCGCCTCGGTGAGGTCGAGGCACTGGTCGAGCCCGTAGGAGGCGAAGCCGATGTCGTCGCCCTCGACGTGCGTGACCACCAGCGGCTCGCCCGGGCGCACCGCGTTGATCCGCCGCAGCTCGAACGGGTCGATCCCGAGCTCGCGGGCGAGATCGTCCATCGCCGACTCGATGCCGAAGACCACCTGCCCGAGGCCGTAGCCGCGGAACGCCCCCGAGGGGAGGTTGTTCGTGTAGACGGCCTGCGCGTCGACGCGCTTGCTGGGCGCGCTGTAGACGGCGACCGACTCCGAGGTGCCGTGGAACATCACGCCGGGTCCGTGGTTGCCGTAGGCGCCGGTGTCCGAGAGCACGTCCACGGCGAGGGCGGTCAGCCGTCCGTCGCGCCGGGCGCCGAGCGTGACGCCGACCCGCATCGGGTGTCGGCAGGGGGCCATCGTGAACTCGTCGCTCCGGGTGAACTCGAACTGCACGGGCCGGCCGGTGGCGAGCACGGCGAGGGCGACGACGTCCTCCGTCAGGATCTCCTGCTTGCCGCCGAAGCCGCCGCCCACCCGTGCCGTGAAGACGCGGACGGTCGACGGATCGCGGTCGAACAGGCGCGCGATCTCGTCGCGCACGAGGAAGGGCACCTGCGTCGAGGTCCGCAGCACCAGGTCTCCGCCCTCGAGCCAGCCGATGGTGCCGTGGGTCTCGAGCGCCGTGTGCGCGACCCGGGAGGTCGAGTACCGGCCCTCGACGATCACGTCGGCCTCCGCGAGTCCGGCGGCCACGTCGCCGTACTCTCCGTGGAGCTCCGCGACGACGTTCGCCTCCGGCCGGGCGATGCGCGAGGCGATCGGATCCTTGTCGGCGTGCAGGAGCGGCGCGCCGGGGGAGCGCGCCTCCTCCGGGTCGAAGACGGCGGGCAGCACCTCGTAGTCGACCTCGACGGCGCGGCAGGCCGCCTCCGCCTCGGCCACCGACTCCGCGACCACCACGGCCACGCGCTGCCCGCGGAACCGGACGACGGTGTCGAGCATGCGGGTGTCGTCCGGGTCGTCGAGCCGGGACTCGTGGCGGGCGGTGGAGTAGAGGACGTCCGGGACGTCCTCGGCGGTGAGGACCGCGACGACGCCCCGCATCGCGCAGGCGGCGGACGTGTCGATCGAGCGGATGCGCGCGTGGGCGTGCGGGCTTTGGACGACCTTCAGGTGCAGCAGGCCGGGCACGGCGACGTCGAGGGTGAACGGCTCGCGGCCCTGGACGATCCGCCGGCCGGCGGGCGCGCCGAGCGAGCGGCCGACCCGGGACTCCTCGGCCGACGGGCGACCGGTGCGGCGGACGGGGGTGAGACCCGACGGCGGGGCCGCGTGCCGTCCGCGGGCCGGGGCCTCCGTGCGATCCGCGCCGGACGGCTCGGCCGCGTGCGCGCCGTGCCCGGACGCGCAGGCGCCCGTCACGGCCTCGCGGATGGGGCGGTAGCCCGTGCACCGGCAGAGGTTGCCCTTCATCAGCCGCGGCACGTCCGCGGCGCGGACTCCGTCGAGCGCCGTGGCCGTGACCACCATGCCGGCCGTGCAGAAGCCGCACTGGAACGCGCCGGCCTCGACGAACGCCTCCTGCACCGCGCTCGGCTCCTCGGGCGTGCCGAGGCCGGCCGCGGTCGTCACCTCGCGGCCCTCGACGCGGTGGGCGGGGTAGAGGCAGGAGTGGAACGGCGTCCCGTCGACGAGGACGGAGCAGGCGCCGCAGTCGCCGGCGTCGCACCCCTTCTTCACCTCGAAGTGCTCGTGGTCGCGGAGGAGGGTGCGCAGCACCTGGCCGGGGCGGGGGGAGGCGTCGACCGGCTCCCCGTTGACGGTGAACCTCATCGGGCGCCTCCGGTCAGCTCGGTGCGGATCTCCTCGGCGAGCACGTGGACGACGGCGTGGCGCCAGTCGGCGGCTCCGTGCGGGTCGGTGAACCAGGTCGCGACGCCGTCGACGGCCGCGGCGAGCTCGGCCGAGGAGGGAACGGCGGCGAAGCGGAGCAGCTCCGGCCGGACGGTCGCCGCGGTGATCGTGAGCACGAACGCGCCGTCGGTGTCGAGGCGGCCGATGACGACGGCGCCGGAGCGTCCGAGAGGGGAGAGCGCCGTCTTGCGGAACGCGGTGCGCGCCCGGAGGGAGGAGAGCGGGAACTCGATCGAGCGGATGACGTCGTCCCGGGCCAGGGAGGTGGTCATGTTTCCGGTCACGAGCTCGGCGACCGGCACGGCGACGTCCGAGCCGTCGGCCCGCCAGACGAGGGCGGTGGCGTCGAGCGCGGCGGCGAGGCTGATCATCGGTCCTGCGGGCAGGGCGTTGGCGATGTTGCCGCCGACAGTGGCGACGTTCCAGATCTTGAAGGAGCCCAGCAGGGCCGTGCAGCACTGGAAGAAGAGCGGATGGGCGGTGGCGCCCGCGTCGGGCATCGCGGCGAGCTCGCTGAGCGTGCAGGTCGCTGCGATCGAGAGCCCGGCGTCCGTGCGCACGATCGGCTCCCACGCGAATCCCTGCAGATCGAGGAGCTCGTCGAGGTGGTCGTGGGGGAGGGAGAACACCCAGGAGCCGCCTCCGATGACCGCTGAGCGCGGCCCGCGGCCCGCCAGCTCGGAGCGCTCGCGCACCACCCGGACGCGCTGGATCGTGTTCAGGTCCATGCCGCGCCTCCGTCCCGCGCCCGTCGGGCGTCTCCCCCCAGTGAACCCCACCCGTGTGACGCCCGTGTTTCCCCACCCCGTCCTGCCGCGGCTCCGCTCCCCGTCCCTCCGGCGGATCCGCCATCCGCTGCGTCCCACTCCGGGCCCCGACCTTGCGGATCAGTGGGCGACCTCCCGATGTCGACCCTCCACCCCCTCGCTCTCCCCCCGAGCCGAACGATCGATCCGCGTGCCAGCGGATCGATCTAGGCGATCGCTCCCCGCTCTGCGAAACGTGACCACCCTCTCCGGCCGACCGCGCCGAGCCCGGCGGGGACGGGCTCGAAGGAAGATCAGCCGAGGCTCGCGACCCACTCCGAGCTGCCGTCGACGAAGGACTGCTCCTTCCAGATCGGCACCGACGCCTTGATGTCGTCGACCAGTGCCGCGCAGGCTTCGAAGGCCGCCGCGCGGTGGGCCGAGGCCACGGCGCAGGCGAGGGCGAGGTCGCCGACCACGAGGTCGCCGACCCGGTGCACGGCGGCGATTCGGACGTCGGGCCAGCGGTCGGCGATGCGGCGGGCGGAGGCGAGGAGTGCGGCGGGGGCGTCCGGGTGCGCCTCGTAGGACAGCCGGAGCACGCCGCGGCCCTCGTCGTGGTCGCGGACGACGCCCGCGAAGGTCACGACGGCGCCGTGCGTCGGGGAGTCGACCGCCTGCTCGCACTCGTCGACGGTGATGGCCTCGGCCGCGAGCCGGGCGAGGGCGACCGGCTCAGCGGGCATGGTCGCCGCCTCCGAGCTGATCGAGGAGGTGCCCGATCACCGGGTCGAGCACGTCGATCCCGTCGCGGACGCCGCCGGGAGAGCCGGGGAGGTTCACCACGACGGTGCGGCCGCTGACGCCGGCGAGCCCGCGGCTGAGCACGGCGGTCGGGACGTGGGCGGCGCCCTTGGCGCGCACCGCCTCGGCGAGGCCTGGCAGGGGCCGCTCCAGGAGGGGAGCGGTCTGCTCCGGGGTGACGTCGCTCGGGGCGACGCCCGTCCCGCCGGTGGTCACGACCACGTCGACTCCGCTGGCGATCGCGTCGGCGATCGCCTCGCCCACCGCGTCGCCGTCGGCCACGACGACCACCCGGGACTCCCAGCCGCGGGTGGTGAACCAGGCCTCGAGCGCCGGTCCCGTCCGGTCCTCGTACACGCCGGAGGCGGCACGGGTGGAGGCGACGACCGCCACCGCCCGCCGCGTCACGGGGTTCCTCCGCTCGTCCACGAGCCGCTCCTCCCGCCCGCCTTCGCGAGCACACGGATACCGGTGATCGCGGCACCGCGATCGACCGCCTTGATCATGTCGTAGACCGTGAGGGCGGCCACGCTGACCGCGGTCAGCGCCTCCATCTCGACGCCGGTGCGCCCGGTCGTGCGCACGCGCGCCTCGATCCGGACACGGCCGTCCTGCGGCTCGAGGTCCACGTCGACGCCGTCCAGCGCCAGCGGGTGGCAGAGCGGGATGAGGGTCGAGGTCGCCTTCGCGCCGAGGATCCCGGCGATCCGCGCCACGCCGAGCGCTTCGCCCTTGGGCAGCTCGCCCTGCTCGAGGAGCCGCACCACCTCGGGCGAGGTCTCGACGTAGCCCTCGGCGACGGCGGTGCGCGCCGTGACCTCTTTCGCGCTCACATCGACCATGTGCACGGCTCCGTCGCCGCGCACATGGGTGAGACGATCGCTCTCAGTCATCGATCCTCCAGATCTCGACCGTGTCGCCGGTCGCTGCGTGGTCCGTCCCGACGGGGACGTGGATGAGCACGGTGGAGCGGGCGTAGGACGCCAGCAGGTGCGAGCCGGGCCCGCCCACCGGGTGCACGAGGCCCTCGTCGTCGAGGACTCCGCGGCGGATCTGGTGCAGGTGCGCGGGCGAGTCGAGCGCCGTGCCGAGGCGCGCACGGAGCCGCGGCCGCTCGGCGGGCGTCCGTCCCGCGAGCGAGCGCAGCACAGGCCGGAGGAACACCTCGAACGAGACCAGGGCGCTCACCGGGTTCCCGGGAAGCGAGACCACCGGCAGGTGCAGCCCCTCGGCCACGCGCACGAGACCGAGGCCCTGCGGGCCGCCCGGCTGCATCTCGACGTGGCCGAACTCCGAGCCCGCCGGGCCGAGCGCGTCGCGGACGACCTCGTAGGCGCCCGCGCTGACGCCGCCGACCGTGATCACCAGGTCGGCCGCGCCCGCGTGCTCCTCGAGCAGCGCCAGGAGGTCCTCGGCCCGGTCGCTCGTGCAGGCGGCGACGACGGGCAGCGCGCCCGCCTCGCGGACGGCCTCGGCCAGCAGGGCGCCGTTCGCGTCGTGGATCTGCGCCTCCTCGAGGACGGCGCCTGCGGGACGGATCTCGTTGCCGGTGGGGACGACGAGCACCCGGAGTCGCGGCAGCACCTCCGCCTCGGTCAGCCCGAGGGAGGCGAGGAGTCCGTAGTGGGCCGCGCGGAGGACAGTGCCGGCCGGGAGGGCGAGCTCGCCGCGGCGGGCGTCGCTGCCCCGGGCTCGGACGAAGGTCGCCGGCACCACCGGGTGCGCGAAGGCGACGCTGCCCTCCGCGGGGAAGCGCGGAGGATCGACGCGCTCGACCGGGACGACGGCGTCGGCCCCCTCCGGCAGCGGCGAGCCGGTCATGATCGGTGTCGCCGTGCCGGGCTCGTGCCGCGGCGCCCGGTCGCCCGCCGGGATCGGCGCCGAGACGGGCAGGGCGACGGGATGCTCCGGCGCCGCCGCGTCGAGGTCGGCCGCCCGCACCGCGAAGCCGTCCATCTGCGAGTTGTCGAAGCGCGGCAGGTCGAGCGGGGAGTCGACGGAGAGGGCGAGGACCCGCCGGTCGTACGCGCCCGGATCGGCGGCGACGGCGGCCGGCTCCAGGCTCAGCGTCTCGCGGGCGCCCCGCGTGGCCAGCGGCGCGAGCAGCGCCCGCACCCGGGCGGCGTGCAGGTCGATCGAGGTCATCGTGTCCTCTCGCGAGCGGCGGAGCCCGACCGGCGGCGGGACCGAGTCCATCTTGCCGGGTCGCGCCCGGTTCCGCGGCGTAGTGTGAGCGGATGAGCACAGCACTGGGGATCCCGGGCTTCCGGCCCCGACAGCGCAGCGCGGTCCTCCCGGCCGACCGCCCCGCCACCCCGCTCCTCCTGGACACCTACGGGCGCGTCGCGGACGATCTGCGGATCTCGCTGACGGACAAGTGCAATCTGCGCTGCACCTACTGCATGCCGGCGGAGGGCCTGCCGTTCCAGCCGCCCGCGTCCCTCCTCAGCCGCGAGGAGATCCTCCGCCTCGCGCGCATCGCCGTGGAGCAGTTCGGCGTCCGCCAGATCCGCTTCACCGGCGGCGAGCCGCTCCTGCGCAAGGACCTCGTCGACATCATCCGCGACGTCGCCTCCCTCGACCCGCGCCCCGAGATCTCGCTCACCACGAACGCGATCGGCCTGTCGGGTCGGGCGGCGGCGCTCGCCGACGCCGGTCTGAACCGCGTCAACGTCTCGCTCGACTCCATCTGCGCCGAGACCTTCGCGAAGGTCACCCGTCGCCCGTTCCTCGACCGCGTGCTCGCGGGCATCGACGCGCTCGGTCCCGCCGGCCTGGACCAGACCAAGATCAACGCGGTGCTCCTGCCCGGGATCAACGACCACGAGGCCCCGGAGCTGCTCGCCTGGGCCCTCGCGGGAGGCCACCAGCTCCGCTTCATCGAGCAGATGGCGCTCGACGCCGACCACGGCTGGGACCGCGCGACCATGATCACCGCCGCGGACATCCGGGCGCTGCTCTCGGAGCGCTTCTCGCTCAGCCCGCACGCGGCCCCCCGTGACGGCGCCCCCGCCGAGCTCTTCGACGTCCGCGAGGCCGGGGGGTCCGAGGTGCTCGGCCAGGTGGGGATCATCGCGTCAGTCACCGAGAACTTCTGCGACGACTGCCGCCGCACCCGGCTCACCGCCGAGGGCGGTGTCCGCAGCTGCCTCTTCTCGAACGAGGAGACGGACCTGCTCGGCCCGATGCGCGCGGGCGCGGACGACCACGAGGTCGCCCAGCTCTGGCGCGGGGCGATGTGGGCCAAGCCCGCGGGACACGAGATGAACCGGGCGGGCTTCGTGCAGCCCGAGCGCACGATGAGCGCGATCGGCGGATGAGCATGCGGGTCCGCTACTTCGCGGCGGCCAAGGCCGCCCTCGGCCGTGGTTCCGACGAGCTCGACGAGGTGCCCGACCTGGGCGCTCTCGAGGAGAGACTCGTCGCCTCCGCGCCCTCGGCCGCCGACGTGCTCGCACGGTGCACCTACCTGGTCGACGGCGTGTCGACCGCGGACAGGGCCACGCCGCTGCGTCCCGATGCCGCGGTCGACGTCCTGCCGCCGTTCGCCGGCGGCTGACCCCGACGAGCCCTCCGTGACGAGCCGTCCTCGACCGGACCGGTGCGTCCGCTCCGCGCGGTTCGCGGCAGGTGCGTCCGCGCTTCTGGAGGACGCTGCATCCCGAGGACGGACTGGTCCTGTCCCGCCGCACAGGGACCCGTGGGACGCCTCCCTCGGACCCGCGTGCGGCGGGGCAGGACCGGATCAGCGGCCGATCCCGTGCGTCACGGGCACAGGACGTTGGTCATCGTGTCGAGCACGTTGCGGTTCTGCACGTCGAGGAATCCGAACGCCGAGGAGACTCCGGTGGCGACCAGCACGCCGCTGACGAAGGCCCTGCCGTCCCGGGTCACGTAGGCGTCCGGCGCGAAGATGGTGGCGTCGGAGGGCACACCGGAGGCGACGCGGATCTGCGGCTGCGTCCTGTCCGCGAACGCGCCGTACCGGACGAGAGCGCCGTTCTGGATCACGTCCACGACGTCACGGTTCTGTCGATCGCGGTAGGCGTCGGCACTGGTCACCCCGGTGGCGACCAGGATGCTGCTGTTGAAGAGGCGCCCGTCCGGCGTCAGGTGGTACGAGGGCGCCAAGGCCGTCGATCCTGCCGGAACGTTCCTGGCGTAGACCTGGTTCTTCGTGGAGGAGATGTAGCGGACGAGCTCCGAGCCGACGATCACGTCGATGACGTCGTTGTTGCTCTGGTCGCGGAAGGAGTCCGCGCTCGTCACTCCGGTGGTCACGAGGGCTCCGCCGGCGCGCCGCAGCTCGCCGTTCGGTGTGACGTAGAAGGCGGGCGCATGGACCGTCGATCCGGCCGGCACGCCGCTCCCGATGGCCTTCGGCGCGGCGTCTCCGGTGACGAAGCGGTAGAAGACGCCGTCGACGACGAAGTCGGCGACGTCGCGGTTCTGCTCGTCGCGGAAGCCCTGGACGCTCGTGACGCCGCGCGCGATCCGCCCCCCGCCGTGATAGAGCTCGCCCGACTCCGTCAGGTAGTACCGGGGTCCGACGGTCTTGGCTCCCGAGGGCACGTTGCCGTTCGACTCCGTCGTCGTCCGTCCGCCGTCGGTGACGTACCGGACGGCGGTCCCCGTGGTCGCGGTGGTGCTCGCGGTCGCCGTCGCGCCCGCGGCGCCGGAGACGGCGGAGAGGGTGATGCCGTTCTGCGCCACGTTCCCGGCCGTGACCGGGATGCTCACGCGTCCGTCCGCGCCGGTCGTCGCCCTGACGGTCTGCGCGCCGCCGCTGGTCAGGCCGGCGGGGAGAGTGATGGTGACCGTGTCGCCGGCAGCGGGAGCGCCGTTGGTCGTGGCGAGGACGGAGACCGTTCTCGTGGTGCAGGCGGGGAAGGAGTACGCCGGGGCGTCGAAGGCGAGGGTGAGGCCGGTGGACGCGGCGGCCGCGGGGGTCGCGACCGCCGCGGCGACGACGGGGACGGACCAGGCCGCACCCGACATGATCGTCCGCCGGGCGGGCCCCCCGCGGGTCGAGTCGATCCGCGGGGGGAGGGAGCGCGAGTGCGCTGCCGTCGGGTCCAGGGAGTTGGTGTCCGTCATGGTGTTCCTTTTCTTTCTTTCCTGCGAGGGGTGGTGGACGCGCCGATCCTGCCGAACGTCCGGCCTCCGGTCGACGCGGAACGGGCCGCGACGAGATTCCATGCCCGACCGTGGACGTTCCGTCGCGCCGCCGGGCCGGGGGAGCCTCTCAGGGCGCCTCCTCGCCGGGAGCCCGTCCGGCGCGGGGGACGCGGCGGCGCACGTCAGCCCGCGTCGTCGATCCGGCGGAGGGTCCGCTGCATGTGGATCCGCGAGCTGAAGCCGGCCGACCGCGCCACGCGGTCCAGGTCCGTCGCCGCCCGCGGGCCGAGCTCGTCGAGGAGGCGCTGCGCCTCGAAGGCCCGCGCGCGCTCGATCCGCTGACGAGGGGTGGTGCCGGCGGCCGAGAACGCCCGGTGCAGGTGGCTGACCGACACGCCGAGACTCTCCGCGAGCGTCTCCACCGTGAAGGAGCGGTCGCGGTAGTGCCGCTCGATCAGGCGCGTGCCGTTCGCGTACACGGCGGCGGGGGACCGGTCCTCCCGGTCAGAGGAGGGCAGCAGCGCCGAGAAGGCCGAGGCCAGGAGGTGCTCGCTCGCGATCTCGAAGTGCTCGAAGGCCGCGTCCGAGGGCTCGACGCCGAAAGTGAGGACGGTGTTCGCCGCACCGGTGAGTGCGCGCCAGTAGGCCTCGGGGAGGGCGAGGACCCGGTCCGTGAGCGAGGCGAACTCGCTCGCGCGGAGCACCGAGGGGCGCAGCTGCCACTCGAAGCGCGCCCACGGACTGAGCGCCGCCGCGTACTGCACCGTCGAGGCGCGGGTCACGAGAGCGCTGCCGGCCGGGAGCCGGTGGTCGCGGCCCCGGGCGGAGAGGCGGCCGGTCCCGTCGAGGCTGAAGAGCACGCGGAGCCTTCCGGGATGGGGGAGGACCTCGAACTCCCCGGTCTGCAGCCAGGCGCGGCTGAGGCTGAGGCGCGGCGAGACGATCGCGTCGCAGACGGCACCTCGCGGCAGGGGGCGCCGCGGAATCCAGCCGAGCCGACGCAGCCGCCTCTCGGCGGGACTCCAGACCTCGGGCATCACGCCTCCGCGCCGGGGTCGAGCGGGTCGGGAGGATCGAGCAGCGCCGCCTGCCGCGCGGAGTGCGGTGAAGGCGTCGGCATGGGTGCTCTCCTCGGAACGGTGGCCGCGAGCACGCCACCGCCGATCAGCTTCGGACACTGCTCCGCCCTGATCCGCGGAGAAGGACGGATCCTCTCCGCTGCGAGCACCGAACATCCCGGGTCGCCGATCGGCAGGGCGCTGGGTGCGCCTCACCCCACCCGTACCGCGGCGCACGCGGCCGCGGCACGGGTCACCGCTCCCGCCACGACGCCATCCCGCCGTCGAGCGAGTCGGACGCCACGCCCGCCGCCGCCGCGCGCTCCGCCGCGAGACGCGATCGGACCCCGGAGGCGCAGTGCAGCACGAGCGGACCGGCCGGCAGAGCGACGGGGTCGAAGCGCGACATCGGCATCCGCACGGCACCGGGCACCGCGACGGTCCGGTCCTCGTCGTCCTCGCGGAGGTCGACGACGGTCGGGGGCGTCGGCCCGGCCAGCCGCTCCCGCAGCTCGGCCGCCGTGATCGATCCCGCCGCGGCCCGCCGCTCCGGGACCGGCGGCACCCGCCGCTCGAGAGGGAGCTCGGCCCAGGAGGAGTCGAGAGCGTCGTGCACGAGGACGCGACCGAACAGCGGCTCGCCCGCCCCGGTCACGAGCTTCACGACCTCGGCCGCCATGGCCGAGCCGATCAGCGCGCAGAGCGCGCCCAGCACGCCCACCGTCGAGCAGCTGTCGCCCGCGTCCTCGGCCTCGGGGTGCAGCGCGCGCAGGGTCACCCCTCCGCCCGGAGCGCCGGCCCAGAAGGTCGAGAGCTGCCCGTCGAAGCCGAGCGCCGACCCCCACACGTGCGGGATCCCGGCGCGCGTCGTCGCGTCCGAGGCGAGGTAGCGCGCGCCGAAGGTGTCGAAGCCGTCGACCACGACGTCCCAGCCCGCCACCAGGGCGTCGACGTTGGCCGAGGTCAGCGACACCGGGAAGGCCCGGGCGTCGATGCCGGGGGAGAGCCGCCGCGCGGTCGCCGCCGCCGACTCCGCCTTCGACCGGCCCACCGAGGAGTCGTCGTGCGCCGTCTGCCGCGCCAGGTTCGAGAGCTCGACGACGTCGCCGTCCACGATGCCGAGCCGCCCGATCCCGGCCGCGGCGAGCGCCGTGATCACCGGCGAGCCGATGCCGCCCGCGCCGAGGATCAGCACGCGCGCGTTCCGGAGGCGCCGCTGTCCGAGCTCCCCGAGGGGCGCCAGGCGGATCTGCCGGGCGAACCGCTCGCGCTCGGCGGCGGTCAGCGGCGGTCCGGGCTCGACGAGCGGGGTCATGAGAGCTCCTTCCTCCACTGGCCCTCGTGGGCGACGGGGGTGAAGCCGACGGCCTCGTTCACGGCGAGCATCGGTCGGTTCTCCTCGGCGTTCCAGATGTAGACGGCCCGGCAGTCCGGGGCGGTCCCCACCGCATCGCCGATCGCGGTCAGGGCGAGGAAGTCGCTCCAGCCGTCGGCGCCCACGGCCTCGGGGATCGCGAGCTCGCGGATCCGGAGCGCCGGGTCGGAGGTGCGGTTCACCACCCCAGTGTGCACGTCCCGGCGCCCGCGGCGGCCTCCTGCGCCTGTTCCGGTGCGGGATCGCGGCGGTCCGTCGGCCGGTCGGGGCTCCGCCTCCCGGCCCGGCCGCGGCCGTCGGCTACCGTGGAGGCGTTGTGGACGGGAGCGAGGCGGCCGGGTGTACCTGAAGAGCCTGACCCTCAAGGGCTTCAAGTCCTTCGCTCAGCCGACCACGTTCGCCTTCGAGCCGGGGGTCACCTGCGTCGTCGGCCCCAACGGCTCGGGCAAGAGCAACGTCGTCGACGCGCTCGCCTGGGTGATGGGGGAGCAGGGGGCGAAGACGCTCCGCGGCGGCAAGATGGAGGACGTCATCTTCGCGGGCACCTCCACCCGCGGACCCCTCGGCCGCGCCGAGGTGGCGCTCACCATCGACAACTCGGACGGCGCCCTGCCGATCGAGTACACCGAGGTGACGATCACCCGGACCCTCTTCCGCAACGGCGGCAGCGAGTACGCGATCAACGGACGCGGCTGCCGGCTGCTCGACGTGCAGGAGCTGTTGAGCGACTCCGGTCTCGGGCGCGAGATGCACGTCATCGTGGGGCAGGGACAGCTCGACGCCGTGCTGCACGCGACCCCCGAGGAGCGGCGCGGGTTCATCGAGGAGGCCGCCGGGATCCTCAAGCACCGCCGCCGCAAGGAGAAGACGCTCCGCAAGCTCGAGGCGATGCAGGCGAACCTGACCCGCCTCTCCGACCTCGCGGGCGAGATCCGGCGCCAGCTCAAGCCCCTCGGGCGCCAGGCCGAGGTCGCACGGCAGGCGCAGACGATCGCCGCCGTGGTGCGCGACGCCCGGGCGCGCCTGCTCGCCGACGACGTGGTCGCGCTCCGGACCGCCCTGGACGGCTTCGCCCGCACCGAGAGCGAGCGGCACAGCGAGCGGGTGGTCCTGCAGCAGCGGCTCGAGCAGGCGACGCTCCGGCGAGCGCGGATCGAGGCGGAGGTGGTCGGCGACGCGGTCGACGACGCCCGGCGCACCTCGTTCGAGCTGGAGTCGGTGCAGGAGCGGCTGCGCAACCTCTCGGCCCTCGCCGGGCAGCGGCTCGCGATGCTCGAGCTCGAGTCCGAGCAGCCGCAGATCCAGCCGCGCGTGACGCCGGCGCAGGTGGAGGAGGCGCGGGTCGAGCTGGAGCGCCTGCGGCAGGCCGTCCTCGACGCGGAGTCGGCGTGGGTCCAGGCGCAGGGCACGACCGTCGCCGCCCGCTCCGCCCTCGACGCGGTCGACGAGGAGATCGCCGCGCAGGCGGCCCTCGTCTCGCGCTACGACCTCGAGCTCTCCACCCTCTCGGGGCAGGCCGACACCGCCGCCTCCCGTCTCGCGTCCGTCCGGGGCGAGGTCCTGCGCGCGCAGAACACCCTCGACGCGGCCGACCGGCGGAAGGAGGCGGCGCGGCGGGCGCTCGACGCTCTGGAGGCCGAGCTGGACGACGCCGGCCGCGGCCCCGACGGCGGCCTCGACGAGGGCTACGAGCTCGCCCAGTCCGCGGTCTCGGCCGCCGAGGGCGGGATCGAGCGGCTGCGCGAGGAGCTGCACGCCCTGGAGCGCGAGCGCGAGGCGCTGGCCGCCCGCACGGGTGCCCTGTCGCTGGCCCTCGACGTCTCGGACGGCTCGGCCGAGCTGATCGCCGCCCGGATCGAGGGGGTGCGCGGCCGGGTCGCCGAGCGGATCCAGGTGCGGCCGGGCTCCGAGGCCGCGATCGCCGCCGCCCTCGGCGCGGTCGCCGACGCCGTGCTGGTCGAGTCGACCACCCGGGCCGACGCGGCTCTGGACGCCGCGCTGGAGCGCGACCTCGGACGCGTCGAGCTGCTGGTCGCCGACGCCGCCCGGCCGCACGTCGCTCTCGCCGTTCCCGAGGGGGCGGAACGCGCGGGTGACCTCGTCACGGCGCCGGCCGGGGTGCTCTCGCTCCTCGAGCGCGTGCTCGTGGTCGAGGACCTCGCCGCGGCGCGGCGGCTGAGGGAGCGCATCGATCCGGGCACCGTCCTGGTCACCCGCGACGGCGCGACCGTCTCCGACGCCGTGCAGAGCGCCGGCTCCGGCGGGCAGCGCAGCCGGATCGAGCTCGTCTCCGAGCGCGACTCGGCCGCCGCCCGGCTGGAGGAGGTCGAGGGCGGGATCGACCGGCTCCGCTTCGAGCTCGCCGAGCAGACCGGAGCGCTCCGCGGCGCGAAGGAGCAGGCCGCGAGCGCGCTCTCGGCCCTCCGCGAGCACGACGCCGCCCGTGCCGCCCACACCGAGCGGCTCGGCGGCGTGCGCGCCCAGCTCGAGGCGGCCACCGCCGAGCACGGCCGGGGCTCGAGGGCGCTGGCCGTCGCCTCGGACCGGGTCGGCGACGCCGAGCGCGCGGCCCAGGAGGCGAGGTCGGCGCTCGACGCCGCGCGCGCCCGGCCCCGGCCGGTGCTCGACGCGAGCGCCCGCGACGGTCTGCAGCGCGACGTCGACACCGCACGCGAGCGCGAGATCGAGGCGCGACTCGGCGTCGAGACCGCCAAGGAGCGGGTGCGGGCGGAGCAGTCCCGCGGGGAGGCGCTGGCCCGCCAGCTGGCCGCCGACCGCGCCGCCGCCGACGAGGCCGCGCGCCGCGCCGTGATCCGCCGTCGCCAGCGCGACGCGGCGGCCGAGGTGACCGCCGCGCTCCCCGCCGTCCTCGCCTCCGTCGACCGCTCCGTCCAGCAGGCCCGGGCCGAGCTCGTCGCGGCCGAGGCGGCGCGCTCGCAGCAGAACGCCGAGCTGCAGGGGCTCCGCCGCGAGGAGGGGAACGTGCGCGACCGGCTCCAGTCCGTCACCGAGAGCGTCCACGGCCTCGAGCTGCAGATCTACGAGAAGAGGCTGCAGCTCACCGGTCTGCTCGAGCGCGCCGCGTCCGAGCTCGGGCTCACCGAGGACATGCTGGTGGAGGAGTACGGTCCTGGAGTCGGCGTCCCCGACGAGACGGACGTGGAGCAGGAGCCGCGGCCCTACGTCCGCGAGGAGCAGCGCCGCCGCCTCGAGAAGGCCGAGAAGCAGCTGGGGCAGCTGGGCCGCGTCAATCCGCTCGCGCTGGAGGAGTTCGCCGCGCTGGAGCAGCGGCACGCGTTCCTGACCGAGCAGCTGGCCGACCTCACCGGGACCCGGCGCGACCTGCTCACCATCATCGAGGAGCTCGACGAGACGATGCAGACCGTGTTCGCCTCCGCGTTCGACGACACGCAGGCGGCGTTCGCGGACGTGTTCCCCGTCCTCTTCCCCGGCGGCACCGGCAGCATCCGGCTGACCGACCCGGAGAACCTGCTCACCACCGGCATCGAGGTCGCGGTGCGGCCGGCCGGCAAGAAGATCGAGCGGCTGTCGCTCCTCTCCGGAGGGGAGCGCTCGCTCGCGGCCGTGGCGTTCATGGTCGCCATCTTCAAGTCGCGGCCGAGCCCCTTCTACATCATGGACGAGGTGGAGGCCGCCCTCGACGACGCGAATCTCGGCCGACTGCTCAGCATCTTCGAGGACCTGCGCACCTCGAGCCAGCTGATCGTCATCACCCACCAGAAGCGGACCATGGAGATCGCGGACGCCCTCTACGGCGTGTCGATGCGGCAGGACGGCGTCTCGGCCGTCGTCGGCCAGCGCGTCGCCGCGCCCCCGGCCTGAACCCGCCTCCCCGACCGCTCGGAGGCGCGCCCGCCGGTAGCCTGGACCCATGGCAGAACGCACCTCCTGGTCGCTCGGCCGCGCACTGCGCGGCCTGTTCGAGAAGCGCACGATCGACGACCAGACCTGGGACGACCTCGAGACGGCGCTGATCACCGCCGACTTCGGCCCCGACATCACCGAGGAGATCGTCGACGACCTCCGCTCCAAGGTCGCCCGCTACTCCACCACCGACCCGCGCGACCTGCAGCGGATGCTCCGCGAGTCCCTCGAGGAGCGCCTGTCGAAGTACGACACGACCCTCAAGCTCAGCGAGCGCCCCGCCGTGATCCTCGTGGTCGGCGTGAACGGCGTCGGCAAGACCACGACCATCGGCAAGTTCGCCAAGTTCCTCCGCAACTACGGCCGGAGCGTCGTGGTCGGCGCGGCCGACACCTTCCGCGCGGCGGCGGTCGACCAGCTCGCCACCTGGGCGCAGCGCGCCGACGCCCAGATCGTCCGCCCTCAGCAGGAGCGCCAGGATCCGGCGTCCGTCGCCTTCCAGACCGTGCAGTTCGCGAAGGACACCGGCGTCGAGATGGTCATCATCGACACGGCCGGCCGCCTGCACACCAAGGGCGGGCTGATGGACGAGCTCACGAAGATCAAGCGCGTCATCGAGAAGCAGGCCCCGATCTCCGAGATCCTGCTCGTGCTCGACGCGACGACCGGTCAGAACGGGCTGAGCCAGGCCGAGGCGTTCATCGAGCACGCGGGCGTCACCGGCCTGGTCATCACCAAGCTCGACGGCTCCGCGAAGGGCGGCTTCGTCCTCGCGGTCCAGGAGCGCACCGGCATCCCGATCAAGCTCGTCGGCCAGGGCGAGGGCATCGGCGACCTCACCGGCTTCACCCCCCACGTCTTCGCCCAGCAGCTCGTCAGCTGAGCGGCCCAGCCCGGGACGACGCGCCGGCGCCGTCCCGGTGGCGGGCTACACGGCCTGCGAGAAGCCCAGTGCCGCGTCGGCGAGGTGGCGCAGGTGCTCCGGAACCGGCAGCCCCTTCGACTCCATCGAGCGCGCCCAGAGCCGGCCGGCCCGGTAGGAGGAGCGGACCAGGGGCCCCGCGAGGACGCCGAGGAAGCCGATGTCCTCGGCCTCCTCCTTGATCGCCACGAACTCCTCCGGGTGCACCCAGCGGTCCACCGGCAGATGCCGCGGCGTCGGGCGGAGGTACTGCGTGATGGTCACGATGTCGGTGCCGGCGTCGTGGAGGTCCTGCAGCGCCTGCGAGATCTCCTCCCGCTCCTCGCCCATGCCGAGGATGAGGTTCGACTTCGTGATCAGCCCCGCCTCCCGGCCCTGGGTGAGCACGTCGAGCGAGCGCTCGTAGCGGAAGGCCGGCCGGATGCGCTTGAAGATCCGCGGCACCGTCTCGACGTTGTGGGCGAACACCTCCGGCTCCGCGTCGAACACCCTCTGCAGGTGCTCGGCGCGGCCGGTGAAGTCCGGGACCAGGATCTCGACCCCCGTGCCCGGAGCCTGGGCGTGGATCTGGCGGATGGTCTCGGCGTAGAGCCAGGAGCCCTCGTCCGGCAGGTCGTCGCGGGCGACTCCGGTGACGGTCGCGTAGCGGAGGTTCATCCGCGCCACGGACTCGCCGACGCGCCGGGGCTCGTCGGCGTCGTAGTCCGCGGGCTTCCCGGTGTCGATCTGGCAGAAGTCGCAGCGGCGGGTGCACTGGGCGCCCCCGATGAGGAAGGTCGCCTCTCGGTCCTCCCAGCACTCGAAGATGTTGGGGCAGCCCGCCTCCTGGCAGACGGTGTGCAGCTCCTCGCTCTTCACCAGCGACTGCAGCTGCAGGTACTCCGGACCCATCGAGGCCTTCGTGCGTATCCACTCGGGCTTGCGCTCGATCGGCGTCTCGGCGTTGCGGATCTCCAGCCGCAGGAGCTTGCGGCCGCCGGCCTCGGCGCTCACGCGGCGACCTCCTCGATGCGGGCGGAGAAGGCGGGGGCCGCCTCCGAGAAGCGCGCCGCCACCCGCGCCCGCACCGCCTCCATGGGCGCAGCCCCGCCGCGCTCGCGCTCGAGCGTGGTCACCCCGGCGTCGGCGATGCCGCAGGCGACGATGCGGGCGTAGGGCTCGAGGCTGTTCGAGACGTTGAGGGCGAAGCCGTGCATCGTCACGCCCGAGGCGACGCGGATGCCGATCGCGGCGATCTTGTCGGCGCCGCCGTCCCTCGGGATCCACACTCCCGAGCGCCCGTCGACGCGCCGCCCCTGCACGCCCAGGTCGTCGAGAGCGGCGATCAGCACGCCCTCCAGCGAGCGGACGTAGGCGACCACGTCGACGGGCTCGCCGAGCCGCACGATCGGGTAGCCGACGAGCTGGCCCGGGCCGTGCCAGGTGATCCGCCCTCCGCGGTCGACGTCGACCACGGGCGAGCCGTCGTCCGGGCGCTCGTGCGCCTCGGTGCGCTTGCCGGCGGTGTAGACGGAGGAGTGCTCGCAGAGCACGAGGGTGTCCGGCCTCGAGCCCGCCACCACCTCGGCGTGCAGGCGGCGCTGCAGCTCCCAGCCGTCGGCGTAGTCCAGGGGTTCCGCGGAGTCGCCCGCCACCAGTGTCTCGATCACCGGGCCACCCTAACCCTGTTCTTGGACCCGGACCAGTTAATCCGCTCAGCGATGATCGCGCCGATCGCGAGCCGGTCGGCGGCCCCGCCCGCCGACCCTCCGGGCCTCCGGTAGAATTCCGGGCATCATGGCTACTTTCGGCACCCTCTCCGATCGACTCGTCGAGACCTTCAAGAACCTCCGCACGAAGGGCAAGCTCTCCGCGTCGGACGTCGACGGCACCGTCCGCGAGATCCGGCGGGCCCTCCTCGACGCCGACGTGGCGCTGGAGGTCGTGAAGGAGTTCACCGGCAAGGTGCGCGAGCGCGCCCTCGGCGACGAGGTCAACAAGGCGCTCAACCCGGCCCAGCAGGTCGTCCAGATCGTCAACGAGGAGCTCGTCGCGATCCTCGGCGGACAGTCGCGCCGGCTCGAGTTCGCCAAGCGCCCGCCGACCGTCATCATGCTCGCCGGCCTCCAGGGCGCGGGTAAGACGACCCTCGCGGGCAAGCTCGGCAAGTACCTCGGCAAGGACGGCCACACCCCGCTGCTCGTCGCGGCCGACCTCCAGCGCCCCAACGCCGTGCAGCAGCTGCAGGTCGTCGGCGAGCAGGCCGGAGTCGCGGTCTACGCGCCGGAGCCGGGCAACGGCGTCGGCAACCCGGTCAAGGTCGCCCAGAACGCGATCCGCTTCGCGACCGACAAGCAGTACGACACGGTCATCATCGACACGGCCGGACGCCTCGGCGTCGACGCCGACATGATGAAGCAGGCCGCCGACATCCGCCGCGTCACGAACCCCGACGAGGTCCTGTTCGTCATCGACGCGATGATCGGCCAGGACGCGGTCGCGACCGCCAAGGCCTTCCAGGAGGGCGTCGACTTCACCGGCGTCGTCCTCTCCAAGCTCGACGGCGACGCCCGCGGAGGCGCGGCGCTCTCGGTCGCCTCGCTCACCGGCCGCCCGATCCTCTTCGCCTCCACGGGTGAGTCGCTCGACGACTTCGAGCAGTTCCACCCCGACCGCATGGCGAGCCGCATCCTCGACCTCGGCGACGTGCTGACGCTCATCGAGCAGGCCCAGTCCGCGTTCGACGAGGACGAGGCGCGCAAGATCGCCGAGAAGATCATGGGGGACACGTTCACCCTCGACGACTTCCTCGGCCAGATGCAGCAGCTGCGCAACATGGGCTCGATCAAGAAGATGATCGGCATGCTGCCCGGCGCGAAGGGCATGCGCGAGCAGCTCGACCAGTTCGACGAGCGCGAGATCGTGCGCACCGAGGCGATCATCCAGTCGATGACGAAGGCGGAGCGGGTCAACCCGAAGCTGCTCAACGGCTCGCGGCGCCTGCGCATCGCCCGCGGCTCCGGCATGACGGTCACGGACGTCAACCAGCTCGTCCAGCGCTTCGAGCAGGCCGCCAAGATGATGAAAACGGTCGCCAAGGGCGGCATGCCCTCGGTCCCCGGGATGGGCCCGGTGCCCGGCGCCGGCTACCAGGGCCGCCCGAAGCCGCAGAAGAAGAAGAGCAGCAAGTCCGGCAACCCCGCCAAGCGCGCGGCCGAGAACGCGGCGATCACCTCCGGGCCCCGCCCGGGCGATGCGGGCGGCTCCGGCTTCGGCCTGGGCGGCGGCGCCGGCAAGGGCGCCCAGCCCACGCCGGAGGAGCTCGAGCAGCTGCAGAAGCTCCTCGGGCGATGAGGCGGGTCGCGGCCGGACGCGCGGGCGGGGTCCTCGTCCTCGCGGCCGTGCTCGGGCTCACCGGCTGCGCCGAGGGCTCCGGGGTCGACGCGATGACGGCGCCCTCCCCGGAGGACCTGGTCGGCCGCTGGGTGACGGGCGTCTCCTACGACGCGCCCGACGTGCCGTTCCTCCTGATCGCGGAGGACGGGACCTGGACGGGCTCCGACGGCTGCAACGGCGCGCAGGGCGAGTGGTCGATCGACCAGGAGGGCGCCCTCACTGTCTCGGCCGGGCCGAGCACGCTGATCGCCTGCGACGGCGTCGCACTGCCGATGATCTTCTCGGAGGCGGCGATGGCCTCGATCGACGGCGGACGGCTCCGCCTGTTCGACGACGAGGGGGCCACCGTCGTCAAGCTCGCCCGCTCCACGAGCGACGAGGCGCCCTCGGCGTCGCCGGACCCGGCGGGGGAGTAGCGCGCCGTCCCTCCGGGGGCCGCAGCGGGGATCCCCGTGAGGCGCACCGCTCGCTAGCGTGAGGGCATGACAACCGCACACGCGCGCCCCGTCCGCATCGGCGTCCAGATCGCACCGCAGCACGTCCCCTACGAGGTCATCCGCGACACGCTCGCCGAGCTCGAGGACCTCGGCGTCGACATCGCCTTCAACTGGGACCACTTCTTCCCGCTCTCGGGAGAGCCGAACGGCCTGCACTTCGAGGGCTGGAGCATGCTCGCGGCCTGGGCCGAGCAGACCAGCCGCATCGAGTTCGGCCCGCTGGTCACCTGCAACAGCTACCGGAACCCCGACCTCCTCGCCGACATGGCGCGCACGGTCGACCACATCAGCGCCAAGGGCGCCGAGGGCCGTCTGATCTTCGGCATCGGCTCGGGCTGGTTCGAGCGCGACTACGAGGAGTACGGCTACGAGTTCGGCACTCCCGGCTCCCGCCTCGACGAGCTCTCCGAGGCGATGCCGCGCATCCGCAGCCGGTGGTCGATGCTCAACCCGGCGCCCACCCGCGACATCCCGGTGATGATCGGCGGCGGCGGCGAGAAGAAGACGCTGCGGATCGTCGCCGAGCACGCCGACATCTGGCACAGCTTCTCGGACGTCCCGACGCTCGAGCGCAAGCTCGGCGTGCTCTCGGAGTGGTGCAGCCGCGTCGACCGCGACCCGGCGGCGATCGAGATCTCGACCGGCGCGAGCGTGCGCGGCGGTGTCGGCGACGCCTCCTTCGACGTGCTCGACCAGCAGTACGACCTGGGCGCCCGCCTGTTCACGCTCGGCATCACCGGTCCGGACATCGACCTCGCTCCCGTGCGCGACCTGCTCGGCTGGCGCGACGGCCGGAACAGCACCGCGCGCTGACCCGGCGGGGCGCCGTCAGGGCGGCGCCCCGCGTCGGAGTCAGGCCGGCGGCGCGTCCGTCGCCTTCTGGCCGGTCGGCACCGCCCGGGCGAGGCCGGACTTCTCGGCCGCCACCTCGAACGCGTCGGCCAGGGCGCGCTGGCCCTCGACGGTGGGATGCACGCCGTCCTCGCCGAGCAGCCCGTCCTCGCGGAGGGGGTCCGGGTACTCGAGCGCACCGCCGCCGGCGGCCGTCACGGCCTCGACCAGCGCCGCGTCGTACTCGTCGAGATCGGAGGGGCGCGGGTCGGGGCCCCACACCGAGTCGAGCGCGATGAGCCGGGCCGAGGGCGAGGCGGACACGATCGCGTCCACCGCCGGCCCGATCGCGGCGTCCACGTCCTCCGGATCCCAGCCCAGGTCGTTGCTGCTGGCGATCAGCACGATCGCATCGGGCCGGGTGTCGGCGATCTCCTGCGCGCGGTCGCCGATCGCGACGCCGCAGTCGCCCGGCTCGATGAAGCCGCCGCCGTCGCAGCCCAGGTTCGTGACCTCCCAGCCGAGGTCGTCGCCGACGAGAGCGGGCCAGGCCTGCTCCGGGTCGACCGTCAGACCGCGCACGATGCTGTCGCCGACGATCGTCACCCGGGAGCCGGCGGGAAGAGAGCCGCCGATCGAGAGCGGCAGCGGATCGGCGGTGACGGTCGGGAAGGAAGTGGCGGTGCCGGCGGGGGACGCGGTCGCCGGGCCGGTCGTCGTCGAGGACGAGCAGCCGGCGAGGCCGAGGGCCAGCGCGCCGATCGCGGCTGCGGCGAGGAGGACGGGACGCGTCATGAGCGGGGATCCTGGAGCCCGTCGCGCAGCTCGCCCGCGAGCGCCCGGACCACCGCCTTGAGGTCGCCGTCGTTCGCCGCCGCCGTCCGCAGCTGGCGCTGGTAGCTCGCTCCCGCGACCAGGATCAGCTCGACGTCGCCGAGCTCCTTCACGCAGTCGAGACGCTCGGCGACCGGTGCGAGGGTGACGAGCAGGTCGCGGATGTCGTCGGTGACCAGCCGCTCCGCTCCAGCGGCGTCGAGGATGATCTCGGCGTCGAGTCCGTAGCGGGCCGCGCGCCACTTGTTCTCGCGCACGTACCAGGGCTGCATCGTCGGAAGGTCCTCGCCCGCGTCCAGCCGCGACGAGAGGTGCTCGACGAGGCACTGGATCAGCGCGGCGACTGCTCCGATCTCCTCCGCGGAGGAGAGGCCGTCGCACGCGCGCATCTCGAGAGTGCCCCACTGCGGCGAGGGGCGGATGTCCCAGCGGACCTCCGTGTGGTCGTCGATGACGCCGGTGCGCATCATGTCGTCGACGTACTCCTCGTAGTTCGCCCAGGCACCGAACTGCGGAGGCAGGCCCGCCGTCGGCAGCTGCTGGAACATCAGCGCGCGGTTCGAGGCGTAGCCCGTGTCGACCCCGCCCCAGAACGGGCTCGACGCCGAGAGCGCCTGCAGGTGCGGGTAGTAGTCGAGCAGGGAGTTGAGGATCGGCAGCACCTTGTCGCGGTGCTCGATGCCGACGTGCACGTGAATGCCCCAGATCATCATGTTCCGGCCCCACCACTGGGTCCGGTCGATGAGGCGGTGGTACCGCTCCTTGTCCGTGATGGCCTGGTCGAACCACTGCGCGAACGGGTGCGTGCCCGAGCACACGAGGTCGAGTCCCATGGGGTCGGTGATCTCGCGCACCTGCCGCAGCTGATCCTGCAGGTCGGCGACCGCGTCGCGGACGGAGGTGTGCACGCCGGAGACCAGCTCGACCGTGTTGCGCAGGAGCTCGCCGGTGATGTGCGGGTGCGGGGCGCCGTCGTCGCTGCGGAGCGCCTCCAGCACCACATCGGCGACGTTGGCGAGATCGCCCGTCTGCCGGTCGACGATCGCGACCTCCCACTCGATCCCGAGCGTGGAGCGGTCTGATGCGGCGAAGCTGATCTCCATGGCGTGGTCCTCATCGGATCCGGGCGTCCGCCGATCGGGACGCGCCTCGCCATCCTGCCACCTGCGGCCGGGGCGGACGCCGAGCCCCGGCGGAGGCCTTCCCGGTCCCGCGCGGCCCGCTCCCGCGAGGGTGCCGCTGGGCGGCGGCGTGCCGGGCCCGCACCGGGGCGGTTTTTCTGGCAGAATGATCCGTCGGGTCCGAGGCGGTCGACCCTCTACTCACCGCCGACGAAACCCCCTCGAGCTTCCGCCGGGTGTGCCCCCACGCTCACGGCTCAGTTCATCCATCATCGACCGGACACCGGTCAACGACCACACAGGAGAATTGTGGCTGTCAAGATTCGTCTGAAGCGCCTCGGCAAGATCCGGGCGCCCTACTACCGCATCGTCGTCGCCGACTCGCGCACCAAGCGCGACGGCCGCGTGATCGAGGAGATCGGCAAGTACCACCCGACCGAGCAGCCCTCGTTCATCCAGGTCGACTCGGAGCGCGCGCAGTACTGGCTCGGAGTCGGCGCGCAGCCGACCGAGCAGGTCGCCGCGATCCTCAAGCTGACCGGCGACTGGGGCCGCTTCAAGGGCGACGCCGACGCCGTCAGCACCGTCCAGGTGAAGGAGCCCAAGGCTCCGTTCGTCGTCGACGCGAAGAAGAAGCCCGTCCTCAAGCCGAAGTCCGAGGCTCCGGCCAAGGCCGCCCCGGTCGAGGACACCGCCGACGAGACCTCCACCGAGGCGTAGTCAGTGCTCGCTCCCGCCGTCGAACACCTCGTCAAGGGGATCGTCGAGAACCCCGATGAGGTCAGTGTCGTGGCCACGAGCTCCCCGCGCGGAGAGGTCCTCGAGGTGCGCGTGCACCCCGAGGACCTCGGCCGCGTGATCGGACGCTCCGGTCGCACCGCCAAGGCCGTCCGCACTCTCGTCGCCGCGCTCGCCGACGGGCGCCGCGTGCGCGTCGACGTCGTCGACACCGACAAGTAGAGGTGTCGGTCACCGGACCGGGCACGACGCAGCTCCGCGTCGCCCGACTCACCAAGGCCCACGGGCTCAAGGGCGCCATCAAGCTCGAGCTCTACACGGACGAGCCCGACAAGCGCTTCACCCCCGGATCCACGTTCACGCTGCAGGTGCCGCGCACCTCCGAGTGGCACGGCAAGAAGCTCGAGCTCGTCGAGCTGCGCTGGTACAACAGCCACCCCGTCGCGTTCTTCCGAGGCGTCGACGACCGCAACGCCGCTGAGACCCTCCTGAAGGCGATCCTCTGGATCGACGAGGAGGTGCAGACCCAGCCGGGCGAGGACGACTCCTGGTACGACTACCAGCTGGTCGGCATGAAGGTCGTCCGCGACGGCGTCGAGGTCGGCACCGTCCGCCGCGTCGACCACTTCCCCGCGCAGGACCTGCTCATCGTCGGTACCCCCTCCGGCGAGGTGATGGTGCCGTTCGTGAACGCGATCGTCCCCTCCGTCGACGCCGCGGCCGGGATCGTCACGGTCACGCCTCCGATCGGCCTGTTCGAGGAGGCTCCCGAGGAGGAGCCCGCCGCGGTCGACCTCAGCGGCGTCGACCTGGCGGACCCGGCGCTGAGCGCGCCTGCGGACGCCGACGAGCCGGACGCCTCCGATGACGCGGACGCCGCTCTCGAGGAGCCCGCCGACGACGAGCCCCCGGCCGCCTCCGACGCCGCCTCCGAGGAGGAGCCCCGGTCGTGAGGATCGACATCGTCACGATCTTCCCGGAGTTCTTCGGCGTGCTCGACATCAGCCTGCTCGGCCGTGCTCGGCAGAGCGGGCTGATCGAGCTCGGCGTGCACGACCTGCGCGACTTCACCCACGACCGCCACCGCACCGTCGACGACACGCCCTACGGCGGCGGCGCCGGCATGGTGATGCGACCGGAGCCGTGGGGCGAGGCGCTCGACACGATCCTCGACGGCGCGGACGACCCCGTCGTGATCTTCCCGTCGCCCGCGGGCGAGCTGTTCACCCAGGCGACCGCCCGCGAGCTCGCGGAGGAGTCCTCCCTCGTCTTCGGCTGCGGCCGCTACGAGGGCATCGACCAGCGCGTCGTGGACCACACCGCCGAGCGCGCGCGGGTCCGGCTGATCAGCCTCGGCGACTACGTCCTCAACGGAGGAGAGGTCGCCGTGATGGCGATGATCGAGGCCGTCGGACGCTTGGTCCCGGGCGTCGTCGGCAACCCGGCGAGCCTGGTCGAGGAGAGCCACTCCGACGGGCTGCTCGAGTACCCGAGCTACACCAAGCCCGCCTCCTGGCGGGGCCTCGACGTCCCTCCGGTGCTCCTCAGCGGCAACCACGGGGCGATCGCCGCCTGGCGCCACGAGCAGAGCGTCGAGCGCACGCGCCGCGTCCGCCCCGAACTGCTTCCCTAGCCCCTAGCCGCACGGTCACCGGGCCGCGAGGGCCAGGTGCCGTTCGCGGAGGGCGAGGAAGAGGGGGAACGCGAACGCGAGGGCGACCAGCGGCGCGAGCAGCACCAGGATCCACACGCGGCGCATCCCGATCCGGCGGCCCTCCACCACCATGAAGGCGACGGCTGCGATCGCGACGACCAGCAGGTCGGTCGAGAACGACGACACCCACGGCCCGCCCGCGGCGAGGCCGGCGAGCACGTCCGCGCCCTCCTGCATCGCCCGCACGTTCCAGGTCCAGGTCCCGATCAGCCCGGCGAGGGCGAGGACGAGGTAGACGATCCCGAGCGGCGTCCAGCCGCGGTGCAGCCGGCTCATGCGCGGGCCTCCGTTCGTGCGAGGGTGAGGATCATCCCTCCGGCGAGAGCG
This sequence comes from Rathayibacter sp. AY1C7, assembly GCF_002931865.1. Taxonomy (NCBI): domain Bacteria; kingdom Bacillati; phylum Actinomycetota; class Actinomycetes; order Micrococcales; family Microbacteriaceae; genus Rathayibacter; species Rathayibacter sp. AY1C7. The sequence goes on from NZ_PSWB01000005.1 coordinate 38,608, forward strand.
ATCACGGCCACAGTAGCGACGGCGAGGGTCAGCGCGTCCGGTGCGGTCAGCGCCTGTCCGCGCAGCGCCTGCCAGCAGGTGAGGGCGACCGCGGACGCCCATCCCGCCGAGGCCAGTGCGACGAGCCGCAGCCGGGTGCATCCGGGGCGCAGCACGGGGATCCGGGGTGCCAGCCGTCCGAGCAGCAGCGCGAGCAGCGGGAGCCCCTGCAGAGCGTGCATCCCGACGAAGTGCGGGATGCGCAGATCGCCCCCCGTGGTGCTCCAGCCCAGGAGGGGGAGGCCGGGTCCGCCGTCCGCGACTCCGACGGCGTGCGCACCGACGACGCCCTGGTAGTCGCTGATCTGGCCGGGCGAGGGCCCCGTCATCAGGAACGCGAGGGCCATCCCGACGAGCCCGATCACGAGTCCGGCACGGACGGCGAGCGTCAGCGCAGGGTCGCCGAGCGGCACCCGCGCCAGGAGGGCGGCGAGGACCAGCGTCGCCAGCCAGACCACCACGATCGAGACGGCCATCGAGGCCCAGAGCGCGGCGTGCAGGGGAGTGGAGACGTCGAAGTGGCTGCGCTCGCCGACCAGGGCGGCGCCTCCGATCACGACCATCTCGACCGCCAGGCCGACTGCCGCGACCGTGCCCAGCGCTCGGGCGAGGCGGCGCCGGCGGGGCACGAGCCCGATCAGCCAGGCGAGCGTCACGGCGTACAGTGCGATCGAGAGGCAGAACTTCAGCGGCTTGCCCCAGAGCGGCTGCCCGCCGAGCTCGCGGGGATCGACGACCAGCGCGATCGCGCTGAGGAGGGCGCCGACCGCCATCGCGGCAGCGAGCACCAGGAGCGGCCGGTGCGGAGCAGCGGAGGCCGTGGGCGCGGGCGTCTCGGTCGCGGCGCTCATCGGGGCACCTCCGTCGGGCCGAAGCGGGTCTGCGTCTCGCGCGCCTGGGCGACGCGCCGGAGCGACTGCAGCACCACGTCTCCGAGCGCGGTGCCGACGGCGGCGACGGCGGCCTGCTCGCTCACGCTCTCGCGGGCCTGCAGCTCGTCGAGGTCGGCGGAGGCGACGAGGGCGGCGGCGCGGGCGTAGGTCTCGAGCCAGCCGGCGCTCATCGGTCCGGTGGAGAGCTCGAGCGCGTCGAGCGCCCGTGCCGCCGTCGCGACGGCAGGGTGGCCGCAGTGGTCGGAGCCCGCGGCCTCGGCGATCCGCCGCGTCGACGCCTCGGTGGCGGACGCGGTCGAGTCGGCGCTCACGGAGACCACGTCCTGCGCCACCTCGAACGCTGCTGTCGGACCGACGCCCGCGTCGAGCGCGGCCGTGATCCGCTTCGCGCCGGCGATACCGACGCCGCCGCTCTCGATGAGCGCCCGGAGCAGCGTCAGGCGGGCGACATGGGCGTCCCCGTACTCCGCCCGCTGGGGGCCGGCGGCGTCGCCCGGCGGCAGCAGCCCCTCCCGGATGTAGTACTTGATCGTGGGCAGGCTGACGCCGCTGCTGCGGCTGAGCTCCGAGATTCGCACGTGGACAGTATCGCTATCGGATAGCAGTACTGTCCACCGCTTGGTCAGTCCCGCGCGGACAGGACGATGTTCCCCGTCTCGGTGATGGCGATCGTGTGCTCCATGTGGGCGCCGCGAGAGCCGTCACGGCTGCGGAGGGTCCAGCCGTCCTTGTCCGTGTAGATCTCGTCGGTCGTCTGCAGGAACCACGGCTCGATCGCGACGACGAGGCCCGGGCGGAGCGGGTAGCCGCGGCCGGCGCGTCCGTCGTTGGGGATGTGCGGATCGCCGTGCATCGTGCGGCCGACGCCGTGGCCGCCGAAGTCGGTGTTGATGGACAGGCCCGCGGCGTGTGCGACGGCCGCGATGGCCGCGGATATGTCGCCGATCTTCTTCCCGGGCTGCGCGGCGGCGATGCCGGCCTCGAGCGCGCGGGTGGTGGTGTCGATGAGGGCGAGGTCCTCCTCGCGCGGCGTCCCGACCACGACGCTGATGGCCGAGTCGGCGACCCAGCCGTTCACGGAGGCGGCGAAGTCGAGGGTGAGCAGGTCGCCGTCCCTCAGCCGGTAGTCGAAGGGCAGGCCGTGCAGCACCGCGTCGTTGACGGAGGTGCAGATGACCTTGCCGAAGGGACTCGCGCCGAAGGAGGGGTGGTAGTCGATGTAGCAGGACTCGGCGCCGGCCGTGCGGATCATGTCGTGGGCGAGCCGGTCGAGCTCGAGCAGGTTCACGCCGACCGCGGCAGCGGCGGAGGTGGCCTTCAGTACCTCGCCGACGAAGCGGCCGGCGGGACGCATCTCCTCGATCTCGGCGGGGGTGCGTAGCTCGATCATCCTGATCCTCTCGGGGTCCGCTGAGCCGTCGCTCAGCGGTGGTGGGTACGGTCGGTGCATGCGCACGCGACGGGCATTCGGTTCCTGGCAGTTCCCGGCGGCGATCGTGCTGCCCTTGTGGATCCTCCTCGGCTACGGGGTCTTCGGAGGATCGAGCGGCTGGACCGTGCTCGGCCTGGTGATCGCCCTCCCCATTCTGGCGGTCGCGCTGGCGGCTGTGGCCGCGATCGTCGCATTCCGGGTGACCGTTCGGCCCACGCGCACTCCCGCGTGGGGCGACGTGGCCGTGGTCGGCGCCTGGCACCTCTCCCTGATCGCCTTCGGCTTCTTCCCGCCCGGCGCCTGGGCGCTGGGCCTGCTCTCGGTGGTCCTCGGAGTGGCGGCCTTCTGGCACTCGGCGTGGCGGTTCCTCGCCGACGCGAGGGCCACTCTCCTCGCCTCCTCGGAGGCGGCGTCCGTGCAGGCCGAGGGCGCTCATCGCCCCGTTTCCGGCGAGGGCTTCGACCCGGAGCGCCCGCAGGACGGGCAGACCATCGTCCTCTGAGGGGTCGGGCGTCCCGAGAGGCGCTGTCCCCTGCGAGGCCCCGCCCTGCTCCACGGCTCGGCCCTCTCGACGGATCCGCCCTCTACGCAGCTCTGCCTCCGGGTGACCTTGCCCTCCTCATGACCCTGCTTTGACTCGGATCGACGCGGCATGGCAGAATGAGCGCTTGTGCCTCGCGCAGGCTCTGCCACAGGGGAGCCGCGACGACGTGGGCACGACCGACTTCCATCAACGAAACGGTGTTCGACCTGTGGCGGGCACGGAGAGCGATACAGCATGCACATCCTCGATTCCGTCGATGCGGCGTCCCTCCGCAGCGATGTCCCGGATTTCCGCGCCGGCGACACCGTCAAGGTCCACGTCAACATCGTCGAGGGCTCCCGCTCGCGCATCCAGGTCTTCCAGGGCGTCGTCATCGGCCGCTCCAACGAGGGCGTCCGCGAGACCTTCACCGTCCGCAAGGTGAGCTTCCAGGTCGGCGTCGAGCGCACATTCCCCGTGCACTCGCCGGTCATCGACCACATCGAGGTCGTCACCCGCGGTGACGTCCGTCGCGCGAAGCTCTACTACCTGCGCAACCTCCGCGGCAAGAAGGCCAAGATCAAGGAGAAGCGCGACGCCTGAGCGGCTTCCGCACGACTTCTCGGGAACCCCGGTCCACCTATGATGGACCGGGGTTCCTCCCTTTCTCGGGGGCGATCCGTCCGGGGAGTCCACCCGGTGATGCACAGTAGGGGCGACGGCGAGCGATGACAGACAGCACGGCCCCGGTCCGCCTCCCCGGAGGCGAGGACCACGCCCGCCACTCGGCGGATCCGTCCGAGAAGCGCCCGCGCAAGCGCCGGGGTGTCCTGCTCTTCCTCCGCGACGTGCTGATCATCTTCGTGGTCGCGGTGCTCGTCTCCTTCCTCGTGAAGACCTTCCTGATCCGCTCCTTCTACATCCCCTCCTCCTCGATGGAGCAGACGCTCGTCGAGAACGACCGGATCCTCGTGAACGAGCTCGTACCCGGAGTGGTGAAGATCTCGCGCGGCGACGTCGTCGTCTTCCGCGATCCCGGCGGATGGCTCTCGCCGAGCTCCGAGCCCAACGTGCCGCCGTTCCAGGCCGCGGTCGACTCCGCCCTCGCGCTCGTCGGCCTGACCGCTCCCGACAGCAACGACCACCTCATCAAGCGCGTCATCGGCCTGCCCGGCGATCACGTGACCTGCTGCACGCCGCTCGGCCAGGTCGAGATCAACGGCAACCCGATCGACGAGCCCTACGTGAAGCTGCCCGACGGGGTGCAGGCCGTCTCGGCCACCCCCTTCGACGTCGTCGTGCCCGAGGGCTCGCTCTGGGTGATGGGCGACAACCGCTACAACTCCGCCGACTCCCGCTACAACACCGACAAGCCGGGCGGCGGCTTCGTGCCGATCGACAACGTCGTGGGCCGCGCGATCCTCGTGACCTGGCCCGTGCAGCAGTGGGCGTGGCTCGACGACTACCCGTCGGTGTTCCGCGGAGTCGACACCGAGGCCTCCGAGGAGGGCTCGGACGACGCGCAGAGCGGGCAGGGCTAGATGGTCGTCGCCGAGCCGACGCTGACCCAGGAGCGGCGCCTCTTCCGGCAGGGCTACGAGACGGTCATCGGCTGCGACGAGGTCGGCCGCGGCGCGATCGCCGGTCCGGTCTCAGTCGGCGTTGTGTCGATCGGCAGCCGCTGCGGGCGCTTCCCCGAGGGGCTCCGCGACTCCAAGATGCTCGCTCCCGCCCGCCGCGAGGCGCTCCTGCCGGGAGTAGCGAAGTGGGTCTCGGCCTGGGCGATCGGCGAGTCCTCGGCGGACGAGATCGACGAGACCGGGATCATCGCCGGCCTCGGCCGCGCCGCGTCGAGGGGCATCGAGCGCCTCGCCGACCAGGGCGTCGACCTCGCCACCGCCGTCGTCCTCCTCGACGGCGCTCACGACTGGCTGACGCCCGCGCTGGGCGAGTGGGCGGCCGAGCTGACGATCGTCACCCGCGTGAAGGCCGACCGCGACTGCGCGGCCGTCTCCGCCGCCTCCGTGCTCGCGAAGGTGGGCAGGGACGGTCAGATGGTGCGCCACCACGACGATTTCGCCGACTACGCCTGGGACAGCAACAAGGGCTACGGCAGCGCCGCGCACTGGGCGGGGATCGAGCGGGTCGGCCCGTCCCCGCTGCACCGGGTGACCTGGCTGTCGAAGTCGCGGGAGAGCGTCGAGGAGCCGCTCCCGGCGCTCGGGCCCGTCGGCTCGGCGTAGGATTGTCCAACGATGGATGAGGACGAATTCGAGGACTACGACCGCGAGGTCGAGCTGGCACTGTACCGGGAGTACCGCGACGTCGTCTCGCAGTTCTCGTACGTCGTCGAGACCGAGCGCCGGTTCTACCTGGCGAACGAGGTCGACCTGGTCCGTCGCGACACCGAGCACGACTTCTACTTCGAGCTCACCATGCGCGACGTGTGGGTCTGGGACGTCTACCGCTCCGACCGCTTCGTGAAGTCGGTGCGCGTGCTGACCTTCAAGGACGTCAACGTCGAGGAGCTCTCCCGCAAGGAGTTCGAGCTCCCCAAGGAGCTCGCGCTCGACGAGTAGGGCGCTGTCGCGGCAGGCTCCGGACCCCTTGCTGGTCGCGTAGCCGCCTCCGACGACCCATCGAGACCCGGTGCCCGGAGCCCCACCCCGCTCCGGAGCTCTCTCGGATCCGCGGCTCCGCGGGTCTCGTCTTCAGGCAACGCGGGTTCCTCCTGCTGGTCGCATAGCCGCCCCCGGCGGCGTCCGAAGACCCCGGCCCGACGTCCCTCCCCACCCGCCTCCTCGGCCCTCTTCTCCCCGGATCCCCTCCCGGCCGTCCGACGCTCCTCCCTGCTCCGGCACGCTTCCGGCAGGAGGACGCATGGACAAGGACGAACTGGGGCGGCGCGGCGAGGAGATCGCGGCGGCGCACCTGAGAGACAACGGATTCGAGATCCTCGACCGCAACTGGCGGGTCCGCGAGGGCGAGCTCGACATCGTGGCCCGCGACGGGTCGGCACTGGTCGTGGTGGAGGTGAAGACGCGCTCATCGACGCGCTTCGGACTGCCGGTCGAGGCCATCACGCGGGCCAAGGCGCAGCGCCTGCGCCGACTCGCCTACGCCTGGGCCGACGAGCACCACGAGCGCTCCCGGCATCTGCGGATCGACGCGGTCGGCATCGTCGCTCCCGGGGGAGTCCCGTCGCAGATCCGGCACCTGCGGGCGGTGGCCTGATGGGCCTGGGGAGGACCTCCGCGGTCGGTCTCGTCGGCTTCGCGGGAGCCGTGGTCGGGGTGGAGGCCCACTCGGCCGACGGCACCCCGGGCATGGTGATCATCGGCCTGCCCGACGCCGCGCTCGCCCAGGCGAAGGAGCGGGTGCGCTCGGCGGCGATCAACTCCGGCAGCACCATCGCCGAATACAAGATCACCGTGAACCTCTCGCCGGCCGCGATGCCCAAGCACGGCTCCGCCTTCGATCTCGCCATCGGGCTGGCCGCGCTCGCGTCGCTCCGCGAGGTCGATGCGGAGTCGGTCGCCGCGGTCGTCCACATCGGGGAGCTCGGGCTGGACGGCCGGCTGCGCTCCGTCCCGGGCGTGCTGCCCGCGGTGCTCGCGGCCGCCCGCGAGGGCAGGCGCCGCGTGATGGTCCCCGTCGAGGACCGGCTCGAGGCGGAGCTGGTCGACGGCGTCGAGGTGATCGCGGTCTCCTCGCTGGCGGCGGCCGCCGTCTGGCACGGAGCCGAGTGGGAAGTGCCGGTGCTCCCCGAGGCCGCGCCGCCGTCTGAGACGGTGTCCGAGCCGGAGGCCCGCCTCGACCTCTCCGACGTGGTGGGGAACGAGGAGGCGGCCGAGGCGATGGTCGTCGCGGCGGCGGGCGGGCACCACGTGTTCCTGCTCGGGCCTCCCGGCGCCGGGAAGACGATGCTCGCCTCGCGCTTGCCGGGCATCCTCCCCGACCTCGACGACGATGCAGCGCTCGAGGCCACCTGCATGCGCTCGCTCGTCGGAGCGCCGACCGGTGGCGCGCTGGTGCGCAGACCGCCGTTCGAGAGTCCGCACCACTCCGCCTCGTCCGCAGCGATCGTCGGCGGGGGCAGCGGCCGCATCCGGCCCGGCGCGGTCGCCCGCGCCACCCGGGGAGTGCTGTTCCTCGACGAGGCCCCCGAGTTCTCGTCCGTCGCCCTCGATGCGTTGCGCCAGCCGCTCGAATCCGGCGTGATCCGCATCCACCGCGCGAACGCCGTCGCCGAGTTCCCCGCGCGGGTGCAGCTCGTCCTCGCGGCGAACCCGTGCCCGTGCGGCCGCTTCGGCATCCCCGGAGAGACCTGCACCTGTGCTCCCTCGGTCCGCCGCCGCTACCTCGCGCGGCTCAGCGGACCGCTGCTCGACCGCGTCGACATCCGCCTGACGGTCCGCCGGATCAGCGCGGCTCAGCTGGCCGCACGTCGAGACACGTCCGGAATGTCGACGGCTGAGGCCCGCGCCCGTGTCGCCGCGGCGCGGTCCCTCACAGCGGCTCGCCTCGCCTCCACTCCGTGGACGCTCAACTCGGAGGTCTCCGGCGCCTGGCTGCGCTCGGACGCGGTGCGCCCGACCAGTGCCGAGTCCCGCACGCTCGACCGGGCTCTGGAGCGAGGTCTGGTGACCATGCGCGGCTACGACCGGGTCCTGCGCCTGGCCTGGACGCTCGCGGACCTCGACGCGGCCGACCGGCCGAGTGCCGCCCACCTCGCGCGCGCGCTCGTCCTCCGTGGAGGTGCCGCGTGATCCGGCCCGACGCGCTCTTCGACGGCGCGGAGCTCGACGCTGTTCGCCGACTGCTGCCGAGCGGTGCAGCCGAGCCGGACTCGGCTGCCGACGGCGAGCCTTCGGGTGAGTCCGGCTGCGCTCGGAGCGCACTCGTCGACGCTGCTGCCCGGTGCGGCTGGAACTCTCTGACCGAGCCCGGCGACTCCGTCGCAGCCCTCCTCATCGCGAGGGTCGGCGCGGCCGAGGCCTTCGCCCACGTCGTGTCCTCGTCGTCCGCGGAGGAGATCCTCGCGCCCCCGCATCGCGCTCCCTCCGACGAAGAAGGCCCGGCACCCGCGCCCCTCGACTCCGAGGTCGCCGCCCTCCAGTCGGGGCTGGCGCGCTGGCGACCGCGCCTGGACCGCAGGCTCCTGTTCCGACGTCTCGAGATCGCCGAGCGACTCGGCGCCCGGCTGCTCCTGCCCTGGGCTCCCGTGTGGCCCGAGTCGCTCGACGACCTCGGGCCGCACGCGCCACTCCTGCTCTGGCTGCGCGGTGATCCCGTCGCCTTCGATCCGCCGCACCGCCTCGCCCTCGTCGGCGCCCGCGCTGCCACCGGCTACGGCGAGCACGTCGCCGGCGAGCTCGCCGCGGGCGTCGCGGCGCGAGGCGTCTCCGTCGTCTCGGGCGGTGCCTTCGGGATCGACGCGGTCGCCCACCGTGCCGCCCTCGGCTCCGGAGGTCGGACGGTCGCCTTCCTCGCCGGGGGAGCGGACCGCCTCTATCCGACGGCTCACACCGAACTCCTCCACCGCATCATCGCCACCCCCGGCTGCGCCGTCGCAACGGAGGTCCCGCCGGGCACCACGCCCACTCGCTGGCGCTTCCTGCAGCGCAACCGCCTCATCGCCGCCTCCACCGCGGGCACCGTCGTCGTCGAGGCCGGCGCCCGCTCCGGCTCCCTCAACACCGCCGGCCACGCGGCCGCCCTGGGCCGCCCCCTCGGCGCGGTCCCGGGCCCGGTCACCAGTGCCTCCTCCGCCGGCTGCCACCGGCTCCTCCGCGAGTTCGCGGCGACCTGCGTCACGTCGCCGGCGGATGTGCTCGAACTGCTCGCCGTCGGCGACACCGACGGATCGTGCCGAGCGCTGACCGCGGCTGAGGCGCGAGTCCTGGCCGTCGTCGAATCCGAAGGAGGCTGTGACGCCGCGACCGTCGCCCGGCTCTCCGGGGATTCGCTCGACTCGGCACTGTCGGCGCTGGGTGCGCTCCTCGCAGACGGACGCGTCCACCGTTCCGAGGACGGGGACTGGGAGCGGGCACCCGGGTGAGCGGCCCCGCCGCCGCGGCGCTGTCGGCGGTCCGCCCTACGCTGAAGGTGCATCGGCGAGGGGAGCGGCATGGACGCCACGGCAGCAGGACACGGCGGAGAGCGCCCGCAGCTCGGGCACTTCCGCGCCGCCGACAGGGTCATCGCGCATCTGAGCGACACGCACCTGCTGGCCGACGGCGCTCCGCTCTACGGGAAGGTCGACACGGCCGCCCGCCTCGCCCAGGCGGTCGGCCGGCTGGCCGAGCGCGGCGGACGCCTGGACGCGATCGTGGTGACCGGGGACGTCGCGGACCGCGGCGAGGAGGACGCCTACCGGCGCGTGCGCGAGCAGCTCGACCCGGTCGGCGAGCGGTTCGGCTGCCCGATCGTCTGGGTGATGGGCAACCACGACGAGCGCGGAGCGTTCCGGCGGGTGCTCCTCGAGCAGGACCCGGCGGGCGCGGGACCCGTGGACCAGGTCGTCGACCTCGGCGGGCTCCGGCTCATCGCGCTCGACAGCGCGGTGCCCGGCTTCCACCACGGCGACCTCACCGACGCCCAGCTGGCCTGGCTGAAGGACGAGCTCGCCGCACCGGCCCCGCTGGGGACGATCCTCGCCCTGCACCACCCTCCGCTGCCCACGCCGCTCGGCGCGATGACCGTGCTCGAGCTGCGGGGGATCGACCGCCTCGAGGAGGTGGTGCGCGGAACCGACGTCCGCGCGATCCTCGGCGGCCACCTGCACTACCCCACGGCTGCGACCTTCGCGGGCGTGCCCGTGCTCGTCGCCGGCGCCACCAGCTACACGATGGACCTCGGAGCGCCCGAGCGGGAACTCGCCGGCGTCGACGGAGCGCAGAGCCTCTCGCTCGTCCACGTCCACCCGGAGACGGTGGCCGCCTCGTTCGTGCCGACGGCACCGGCCCCGATCGCGACGCGGTTCGGCACCGACCTGATCGAACGGCTCGAGGGGCTCGACGAGCAGGGGCGCATCGACCTCTGGTCGCGGATGCCGGACGGATCATGACCGGCGAGACGCTCGCCGACTCGGTCGAGCACTTCCTCCGGTACGTCCTCGACGAGCGGTCCCTCTCGCCCGCCACCGCGAAGGGCTACCGCTCCGACCTGGCGCGCCTGATCGCCCACACGGAGGAGAAGGGGCGGCTCCTCACCGCCGAGCTCGACCTCGAGCTGCTGCGCGACTGGCTCTGGCGAGAGTCGGAGTCGGGGATCGCCCGCGCGACCCTCGCCCGGCGCACCGCGGCCGTCCGCTCCTTCTCCTCCTGGGCGCATCGGACCGAGCGGCTCCCCGTCGACGTCGCCGCACGCCTCAAGACGCCCAAGTCGGGACGGACACTGCCGCGGGTGCTCACGCTCCCGCAGGCGGAACAGGTGCTCGACACGGTCGCGGCGCGAGGCGCGACCGAGGACCCGGTGGCGCTGCGGGACCTCGCGATCGTCGAGCTGCTCTACGCCTCCGGCATCCGCGTCTCCGAGCTGGTCGCCGTCGACCTGGGCGACGTCGATCTCGGCAGGCTCACCGTGCTCGTCACCGGCAAGGGCGCCAAGCAGCGGGTCGTCCCGTTCGGCGTCCCCGCGAAGGAGGCGCTCGTCGACTACCTGGAGCGCGCCCGACCCTCTCTCGCCACCGGCGACGGGAGCGGGGCCCTGCTGCTGGGACGGCGGGGCGCGCGCCTCACCCCGCGCACGGTCTACGGCGTGGTGGCGAGGCTCCTCGACGGCGGGCAGGGCTCCGGACCGTCCGGTCCGCACACCCTCCGCCACACCGCGGCGACCCATCTGCTCGACGGCGGAGCCGACCTCCGCGCCGTCCAGGAGCTGCTCGGCCACGCGAGCCTGGGCACCACGCAGATCTACACCCACGTCTCGACCGAGCGGATCCGCGACGCCTACCGCCTCGCCCACCCCCGCGCCTGACCGGACGCGCCAGTCACCGGACGCACCCTTCCGCGCCACTCGCTCAACACCCTGCGACACGTCGTCCATCGGCAGAAGCACCGCCCGGGGGATCCCGCCGAAGAACCGCATCGGCGAGACGTAGTCGCCACCCTCGCGGACGCCGAGGTGCACGCACCTCCCGTCGCAGTGGCCGCCCGCACCCACTGCTCCGACGGGCTGGCCCGCGGTGAGGACCTGCCCCGCCGTCACCGATCCGTCGACCGGCTCGACCGTCGAGACCAGACCGTCCGCGTGCACGATGCTCACCACGGACCGGTCGACCACCCTGCCCGAGAACGACACGGTGCCCGCAGCGACGGCGACCACGGGCTGCCCGGCCGCTGCGGCGAGGTCGATCCCGCGGTGCCCGGGGGCGTAGCGGTGGGCCGGCGCGCCCCACGGCTCCACGACGGAGAACTCCGGGACGGGTGAGATCCACCGCGGGTCGGACCGGCCGGGGGACGAGGTGCCGGAGGGCGAGGGGCCGAGAGGCGCCCCGACGAGCAGAGCGGCGAGGGCGAACACGCCCGGGCGCAGGAGTCGGGATCGGAGCATGCGGCCACCCTCCTGGAGCCGGTCTGGGACCGGTGGTCGGCCGAGCGGATCAGGGGAGGAGAGCGCGACGGGCCCGGCTGTGGAGGGAGGACATCGGCCGGGGGAGAGCGCAACCCGTCCCGGCGGTGCCGCGGCGAGGAGTAACGTGCCGGTGATCCGGCTCGGGAGCGGCACCCCGCCCCCACCGGCGGCGAGAATCGGAGACGACCATGACCAGCGGACGATCTGACACGACCAGCGGGAGAGCGGACATCCCGAACCCCTCGGCGGCGAAGCTGAAGAGGAAGGTGATCGGCCTCGCGATCGCGGCGGCGGTCGGCGGCTTCCTCTTCGGCTTCGACTCGTCGGTGGTGAACGGTGCCGTGGAGGCGGTGCAGGGCGAGTTCCAGCTCTCGGCCGCGCTGATCGGCTTCGCCGTCGCCTCCGCGCTGCTCGGCTGCGCACTCGGCGCGTACCTCGCGGGCCGCCTCGCCGACCGCTGGGGCCGCATCAAGGTCATGCTGCTCGGCGCCGGGCTCTTCTTCATCTCCTCCATCGGCGCCGGCGCAGCGTTCGCGGTCTGGGACCTCGTGCTCTGGCGCGTGGTCGGCGGCCTCGGCATCGGCATCGCCTCCGTGATCGCTCCGACCTACATCTCGGAGATCGCGCCCAAGGCCATCCGCGGAGCCCTCGCGTCGCTGCAGCAGCTGGCGATCACGCTCGGCATCTTCGCCGCCCTGCTCTCGGACACCCTCATCGCGAACGGCGCGGACGGCGCCTCCGAGCCCTTCTGGTTCGGCGTCGCCGCCTGGCGCTGGATGTTCATCGCCTGCGCCGTGCCGGCCGTCATCTACGGCCTCCTGGCCCTGACCCTGCCGGAGTCGCCCCGCTACCTCGCGACCCGCGGCCGCTCCGAGGACGCCCGGGCGGTGCTCGCGACGGTCACGCCGCGCGACGAGGTCGACGAGGCGCTCGCGGACATTCAGAAGAAGATCGACGAGGACTCCGAGAACGCGAAGCGCTCCAGCCTCCGCGGTCCCGCCCTCGGCCTGCTCCCCGTGGTCTGGGTCGGCATCCTGCTGTCGGTGTTCCAGCAGTTCGTGGGCATCAACGTGATCTTCTACTACTCCACCTCGCTCTGGAGCGCGGTCGGATTCGACGAGTCCAACTCCTTCGCGATCTCGGTCTTCACCTCGGTCGTGAACGTCGTCGTCACCTTCGTGGCGATCTTCCTGGTCGACAAGGTCGGCCGGAAGCCGCTGCTGCTGGTCGGCTCGGCCGGCATGGCCGTCTCGCTCGCGCTGATGGCCATCGCCTTCAGCCAGTCGACGATCAGCGGAGAGGACGTCTCGCTGCCCGGCGCGTGGGGGCCGATAGCCCTCGTCTCGGCGAACGCGTTCGTCGTCTTCTTCGGCGCGACCTGGGGCCCGCTGGTGTGGGTCCTCCTCGGCGAGATCTTCCCCAACCGGATCCGAGCGGCCGCGCTCGGCCTGGCGGCCTCGGCCCAGTGGATCGCGAACTTCGCCATCACGGTGACGTTCCCGATCCTCTCTCAGGACGTGTCGCTCACCCTGGCCTACGGCCTCTACGCCGCCTTCGCGGCGATCTCGTTCGTGTTCGTCTTCATGTTCGTGCCCGAGACCAAGGGCCGCTCGCTGGAGGAGATGGACACCCTGCACATCCGCACCGTGATGAAGTCGGCGCGCAAGTAGCACCGGTCTTCCGAGCCCCGACGGCCGCCCTCCCGCAGCAGCGGGGGAGGCGGCCGTCCTGGTGCTAGACTCCACGGAGCACCTCGCTCGTCGGGGTGACTACGCGCGCCCATTCGGCCTCCGCTCCCCACGGTCCCTCTCCGCTCACGCGGCCGGGGCGGGAGTGCGCCGGGCGCCAGGGCGACGTGCCGACCGGCCGTCGCAGACAACCGAACGGGAGTTCGGCGCCGTCGTGCGCCCGGGCCCCGAGACAAGGAGAACGACTCATGGCAGTCGTCACCATGCGCCAGCTGCTCGACAGCGGCGTCCACTTCGGGCACCAGACCCGTCGCTGGAACCCGAAGATGAAGCGCTTCATCCTGACCGAGCGCTCGGGCAGCTACATCATCGACCTCCAGCAGTCGCTGGCCTACATCGACAAGACCTACGACTTCGTCAAGGAGACGGTCGCCCACGGCGGCACCATCCTCTTCGTCGGCACCAAGAAGCAGGCGCAGAACGCGATCTCGGAGCAGGCGACCCGCGTCGGCCAGCCCTACGTGAACCAGCGCTGGCTCGGCGGCCTCCTGACCAACTTCCAGACGGTCTCGAAGCGCCTCGCCCGCATGAAGGAGCTGGAGGAGCTCGACTTCGACGACACGTCGAAGAGCGGCTTCACCAAGAAGGAGCTCCTCATCAAGAAGCGCGAGCTCGACAAGCTGCACAAGTCGCTCGGCGGCATCCGCAACCTCTCGAAGACGCCGTCGGCCCTCTGGGTCGTCGACACCAAGAAGGAGCACCTCGCGATCGACGAGGCCAAGAAGCTGGGCATCCCGGTCATCGGCATCCTCGACACGAACTGCGACCCGGACGAGGTCCAGTACCCGATCCCGGGCAACGACGACGCGATCCGCTCGGTGAGCCTGCTCACCCGCATCGTCGCCGACGCCGCGGCCGAGGGCCTCATCCAGCGCCACCAGAAGCCCGAGGCCGAGGGCAACGTCTCCGCCGTCGAGCCGCTGGCCGAGTGGGAGCAGGAGCTGCTCTCCACCGGTGCGCCCGCCGCCGACGTGCAGGAGCCGAACGAGCAGGCCGGCGCGGAGACCGAGAAGGTCGCCGACGCCGAGGCCGAGACCGCCGACGAGGCCGTCGTCGAGGCCGAGACCCCCGCCGCGGAGGAGGCCCCCGAGGCCGACGCCGCCGCGACCTCGACCGACGAGACCGCCACCGCCTGACACCCCGTTCCGTGACGGGGGTCGGACGCCGCACCCGCGGTCGTCCGGCCCCCGCTCGGTCGGTGCACGTTCACCACGAGTAAGAACCGCCGTCACCTCGGCGTGCTGGGCTCCTCCCGTGAGCCCGCCGCGAGTGACGGCGCCACAGGGTTTCCGAACCAAGAGGAGTTCCGAGAACATGGCAAATTTCAGCCTCGCTGACGTCAAGACGCTGCGCGAGCAGCTCGGTACCGGCATGGTCGACACGAAGAACGCGCTGGTCGAGGCCGACGGCGACCTGGACAAGGCGGTAGAGATCCTCCGCCTCAAGGGCGCCAAGGGCAACGCGAAGCGCGCCGACCGCTCGACGAGCGAGGGCCTCGTCGCCGCCGCCGAGAAGGACGGCGTCGCCACGATGATCGAGCTCGCCTGCGAGACCGACTTCGTCGCAAAGGGCACGAAGTTCATCGCCCTCGCCGACGCCGTGCTCGCCGCGGTGGTCGCCGCCGGCTCCACCACGGTCGAGGAGGCCCTCGCGGCCCCCGCCGACGGCAAGACCGTCGCCGACCTCATCAACGACGAGGCCGCGATCCTCGGCGAGAAGGTGGAGCTGCGCCGCGTGGCCTCCGTCTCGGGCGAGCACTTCGCGATCTACCTCCACAAGACGAACAAGGACCTGCCCCCGCAGGTCGGCGTGGTCGTCGGCTACGCGGGTGAGGACGCCGAGACCGCGCGCTCCGTCGCCCAGCACATCTCGTTCGCGAACCCGTCCTACCTCTCTCGCGAGGACGTGCCGCAGTCCGAGGTCGACAACGAGCGCCGCATCGTCGAGGAGATCTCGCGCGGCGAGGGCAAGCCCGAGGCCGCCCTGCCGAAGATCATCGAGGGACGCGTGAACGCGTACTTCAAGCAGGTCGCCCTGCTCGACCAGGACTACGCGAAGGACAACAAGCTGTCCGTCAGCAAGGTCCTGAGCGACGCGGGCCTGACCGTGTCGGGCTTCGCCCGCTTCAAGGTCGGCGCCTAACAGCACTGCAGGAGGGAGTCCGGGTCGTTCAGTCGACCCGGGCTCCCTTCGCTCTGCCCGGGCGGTCCCTGGCGTGGTCGCGGGGCCCGCTCCGCGCGGGATAGGTTTGTACGGGTCTACGGGAGGAA
Organism: Rathayibacter sp. AY1C7; assembly: GCF_002931865.1. Lineage (NCBI taxonomy): Bacteria > Bacillati > Actinomycetota > Actinomycetes > Micrococcales > Microbacteriaceae > Rathayibacter > Rathayibacter sp. AY1C7. Next base: position 54,090 of record NZ_PSWB01000005.1, read on the forward strand.
ACGTCCATGACGGAGACGGATGCGATGACGACGGGCAAGCGCCGCAGGGTGCTTCTGAAGCTGTCAGGGGAGGCGTTCGGAGCCGGCACGCTCGGCGTGAACCCTGACGTGATCAGCGCACTGGCGCGCGAGATCGCCGATGCCGCGACCGAGGTGGAGATCTCGGTGGTCGTCGGCGGCGGCAACTTCTTCCGCGGAGCCGAGCTCTCGCAGCGCGGCATGGACCGCGGCCGGGCCGACTACATGGGCATGCTGGGCACCGTGATGAACGCCCTCGCCCTCCAGGACTTCCTCGAGCAGGCGGGCGCCGAGACGCGCGTGCAGTCCGCGATCGCGATGACGCAGGTCGCGGAGCCCTACATCCCCCGCCGGGCGATCCGGCACATGGAGAAGGGCCGCGTCGTCATCTTCGGCGCCGGCGCCGGACTCCCGTACTTCTCGACCGACACGGTCGCCGCGCAGCGCGCGCTCGAGACGCACGCCGACGTGGTCCTCGTCGCCAAGAACGGCGTGGACGGCGTGTACGACGCCGACCCGCGGACGAACCCCGACGCGAAGAAGCTCGACGCGCTGACCTACCAGGAGGCGCTCCAGCGGGGCCTCAAGGTGGTCGACTCCACCGCGTTCAGCCTCTGCATGGACAACGGCATGCCGATGCAGGTCTTCGGCATGGAGCCCTCGGGCAACGTCGCGAAGGCCATCCGCGGCGCCGAGCTCGGCACGCTCGTCTCGAACTAGACTGACCACTTCCCTCTCTTAAGGAGCTCCCTGTGATCTCGGATGTACTGGCCGACGCGAAGACCAAGATGGGCAAGGCCGTCGAGGTCGCCAAGGAGGACTTCTCCACGGTCCGCACCGGACGCGCGAACCCCGGCATGTTCCAGAAGGTGCTGGTGAGCTACTACGGCACCCCGACGCCGCTGTCGCAGCTCGCCTCGATGCAGAACCAGGAGGCCCGCACGCTCGTCCTGACGCCCTACGACAAGGGCTCGCTGCGCGACATCGAGCAGGCCATCCGGGACATGCCGAACCTCGGCGCGAACCCGACCAACGACGGCACGATCATCCGCGTGACCCTGCCGGAGCTCACCGCCGAGCGCCGCAAGGAGTTCGTCAAGATCGTCCGCACCAAGGCCGAGGACGCCAAGATCGCGGTGCGCAACATCCGCCGCAAGGGCAAGGACGACCTCGACGCGCTGAAGGGCGACATCGGCGACGACGAGCTCGCCCGCGGCGAGAAGGAGCTCGAGGCGCTCACGAAGCAGCACGTCGACGCGATCGACGAGGCGCTCAAGCGCAAGGAATCCGAACTGCTCGAGGTGTAGCGGTGCCCGAGATCCCCGAAGGACCCGAGGGCGGCGAGAAGAGACCGTCTCCGCACGTCCCGGGTGCCCGGGGATCCCGGATGGTCACCCGCGACGCGCTGCGTGCGCGCGCCCAGCAGGGCCGGGCCGACGTCGAGCGCCAGCTCGAGGCGACCCGCGCCCAGCTCGAGGCGACGAACGACCGCCTGACCGCGCGCTCGGGCCGGAACCTCGTGTCGGCGACCGCGATCGGACTCCTCGGCGGCGGTGCGATGGTCGTCAGCCTCCTGCTGGTCAAGGAGCTTTTCATGGTGCTCGCGGGGGTGGTGGTGCTGCTCGCGGCGCTGGAGCTCTCGAACGCCCTGCGCCACGCCGGTCGCGACATCCCGCGCATCCCGACCGGGATCGTGGCGGTCGTCGCCGTGCCGGCCGCCTACTACGGCGGCCTCGGCGCCGCGTGGGCCACGGTCCTCGGCGGATCCGTCCTCGTCGGCCTCTGGCGGCTGGGGGAGCAGCTCTTCCGGCGCACCGCCTCCAGCCGGAGGGACCTCGCCCTCGACATCGGCCTCGGCGCGTTCGTCCAGGGCTACACGACCTTCCTCGGTGCCTTCGCGATCCGTCTCGTCGCCGAGCCCGGCGGCCAGCTCTGGGCGTTCGCGTTCCTGGTGCTCGTGATCGTCGTCGACACCGGCGCCTACGTGAGCGGACTCACCTGGGGCAAGCACCCGATGGCACCGCGGATCAGCCCGAAGAAGACCTGGGAGGGGTTCGCCGGTGCTGCCGTCGCGGGGATCGGCGTCGGTGTCCTGCTCGCCCTGCTGATGCTCGGCCAGCCCTGGTGGGTCGGCGCGGTGTTCGGGGCGGTGGTGCTGCTCACCGCGACGCTCGGCGACCTCGCCGAGTCGCTGATCAAGCGCGACATCGGCATCAAGGACATGAGTTCCTGGCTGCCCGGCCACGGGGGAGTCCTCGACCGGCTGGACTCGATCCTGCCGTCGGCCGCAGCTGCCTACGTGCTGTACTTCCTCTTCGCCCACTGAGCGCACGCCTCACCGGGGCGTGCCGATTCCGCTCCCGGCGCGCGGCTTGGCATGATGTCGGGATGACCGCTCCCTTCCCCCGAGCCCGCGAGTCCCGTCCCGGCTACGACACGGCCGAGGTCGACTCCTTCCTCGCGTCGGCGCGCGAGGCCTACTCGCAGCTCTCCGGGGGACCGGCGGACCTCCGCGCCGCCGACCTGCGCCACACCGCGTTCACCCTGCGCAAGGGCGGCTACTCCGCGCCCCATGTCGATGCGGCGCTCGAGCGCCTCGAGGACGCCTTCGCCCTGCGGGAGCGCCAGTACGCGATCGCGGCCCGGGGCGAGGAGGCGTGGCTCGCGGACGCGCGGTCGACCGCCCAGGAGATCGTGAACCGGCTGGCCCGCGCTCCCCGCGAGCGGTTCACCCGGGCCGGCGCTCTCACGACGGGCTACAACATCCGCCAGGTCGACGCCTTCGCCGACCGGATCTCCGGGTACTTCCGCGACGGATCGGTGCTGACCGTGGACGACGTGCGCACCGTCTCCTTCGCCCCGCAGCGCGGCGGGTACGCCGAGGCGCAGGTCGACCTGCTGCTCGACACGGTCGTCGACGTGATGCTGGCGGTCCGCTGACCGGAGCCGGATCTGCTGGCCGATCAGGTCATCGTCCGTTATGCTTTCGTAATCGTGGCTCAGCATCCTCAGACCTCCGTCGCCCACACGCCCGCGAACCGCACCAGCGGTCGCCCGGCGGTCCCGCACCAGACCCCGGTGCGGCGCTCCTGGGCTCGGATCCCGGTGACGGTGCTGGCCTTCACGGCGTCGATCGCGTTCGCAATGGTGAACGTCGTCGATCCGTCCAGCGGCGCGGTCGCCTCCCCCTACTACCAGGCCCCGGCGCGCTTCAACGGCGACTCCGCGCAGCGGCTCGTCGTCGCGGACGCCGTCGAGCGGACCGTCCAGCGCGACTCGTTCGGCGCCGAGGCGAAGCCGACGCCCACTCCGACCCCGACCCCGACGCCCACTCCGACCGAGACTCAGACCGCTTCCGCGACCGTCGACGAGGAGGAGTCGGGCTCCGCCGAGGCCGAGACCGCCGCTCCCGTCCAGCGCGCCGCCGCTCCGGATCCCGGATCCGCGAAGGCGATCGCCTACGACATGATCGTGCAGCGCGGCTGGGCCGACAGCGAGTACGACTGCCTCGTCCTCCTCTGGAACCGCGAGTCCGGCTGGAACGTCTACGCCGAGAACAAGTCCAGCGGTGCCTACGGCATCCCGCAGGCACTCCCCGGCAGCAAGATGGCGTCGGCCGGCTCCGACTGGGCGACCAACGCGAGCACCCAGATCACCTGGGGCCTCGGCTACATCTCCGGCCGCTACGGCTCGCCCTGCGGTGCCTGGGCCCACTCCGAATCGGTCGGCTGGTACTGATCGTTCCCCTCCGCTCGGCACCGCGTCCGGCGGGCTGAGGCTCTCGCTACCCTGGTGCCGTGGATTACGCGCTGCTCGGGGTCGTCGGGATCATCACGGTCGTCACCGTCGCGCGGTTCTCGAGCCGCCTCGGGATCGCCGCACCGCTGCTCCTGGTCGTCATCGGGATCGGCGCGTCCTACCTCCCCGGGGTCCCGGACATCGAGGTCGAGCCTGAGCTGATCCTCGCGGGCGTGCTGCCGCCGCTGCTGTACTCGGCCGCGATCCAGGTGCCCCTCACCGACTTCCGGCGGAACCTGCGCTCGATCTTCGGGCTCTCGGTCCTCCTGGTCGTCGTGACCGCCCTCGTGGTCGGCGGCTTCCTCTACCTCGTGTTCCCCGATCTGAGCCTGCCCGCGGCGATCGCTCTGGGCGCCGTCGTGAGCCCGACCGACGCGGTGGCCGCGACCTCGATCGGCAAGAAGCTCGGACTCCCGCCCCGCCTGGTGACGGTGCTCGAGGGCGAGAGCCTCGTGAACGACGCGTCGGCGCTGGTGCTGCTGCGCGCCGCGACGGCTGCGGCGGCCGTGGTCGGCGCCTCCGTCACGACCGACGCGATCGACGTGGGCGAGGTGGGGGTCCTCTTCGTCTACTCCGTCCTGATGGCGATCGTCCTCGGACTGGTGATGGGCGTGCTCACCGTCTTCGTGCGCTCGAAGCTGCGGGACCCGGTGCTCGACACCGCCGTGTCCTTCGCCGTGCCGTTCCTGGCCTACATCCCGGCCGAGGAGCTGGGCGCGTCCGGGGTGCTCGCCGTCGTGGTCACCGGGATCTACACGGGGCACAACAGCGCGCGCTTCCTCTCGCCGCAGTCGCGGATCAGCGAGCGGGTGAACTGGCGGACGGCGCAGTTCCTGCTCGAGAACGGCGTCTTCCTGCTCATGGGCGCCGAGATCAAGGCGATCGTCTCCGGGGTCGTGGACCCGGGCGAGTTCGGAGTGGGCACCGCGGTGCTGCTGGGTCTGGCCACCGTGGTCATCCTGATCGTGCTGCGGGCCCTCTTCGTGTGGCCGCTGCTCCTGTGGCTGCGCAGCTCCGGTCGGCGGGCGGAGCGGATCAACCGGCGGCTGGCGGTGGGCCTCATGCGACTGCGCAACAGCGCCACCAGCGACGAGCGCTTCCGGCGGCGGCAGGTGAGAGCGGAGCGGCTCTACCTCCGGCGCGAGACCGATCTGGCCGCGACCACGAGCGAGGCGTTCGGCTGGCGCGGAGGAGTCGTCCTGTCCTGGTCCGGGATGCGCGGCGTGGTCACGCTCGCCGCGGCCCAGTCGCTGCCGGACGAGACTCCCTACCGCTCCCAGCTGATCCTGATCGCCTTCACCGTCGCCGTCATGACGCTGCTCCTGCAGGGTGCGACGCTCCCCGCGCTGATCCGGCTCACCGGCATCCAGGGCACCGACGGAGAGGCCGACCGCCGCGAGCTCGCGACGCTGCTCGACGAGGTCGTGGCCACGGGCATCCAGGCCCTCCCCGAGGCGGTGGCGGAGCTGCCCGACGGCGAGGCGGGCGAGCGCGTCCTCGAGCGCGTGCGCCGCGACACTCTGACCCGCTCGCAGGTGGCGTGGGAACAGGTCGGCCGCGCGGAGGATGCGCCCCTCGGCCCGCACGCGCAGTACCTGCGGCTGCGCCGAGCGGTCCTGCTCGCCGAGCGGGAGGCACTGCTGGACGCCCGGGGGCGCGGGGTCTACTCCTCGCGGACGCTGCGGCGGGCGCAGCTGATGCTCGACGCCGAGGAGACCCGGCTCGAGATGGACGACAGCTCCCACTGACGGAAGGGGCACGGCGGCGGCCTCCTAGACTGGGGGGATGCCGCGCAGCAACAGACCCCGGGGCGGCCGCCGTGACGACGACGACGAGCAGCGCGACCTCTCGCAGATGCTCGCCGGCTTCCGGCGCACCGAGTCCCACGCCGGCCGGGAGTGGAACGTCCAGCCCGTCTCCGCAGCGCGGGCCGTGAAGAACTACCTCTGCCCGGGCTGCGGGCTCACCATCGACATCGGCCAGCCGCACCTGGTCACCTGGCGGGCCGACGGCGCGCTCGGCGACGCGGCCGATCTGGCCGGCCGCCGCCACTGGCACACGCACTGCTGGAGAATCCGAGGAGCACGATGACCCACGAGATCCGCGGAGGCGTCGTCCTCCCCGCCCGTCGCGAGGACATCGAGCTGCACACGGCCGACGGGCTGACCCTTGTCGGGGAGCTCGCGCTGCCCCTGGAGCGCGAGCCGGTCGCGACCCTGGTCACCCTGCATCCGCTGCCCACACACGGCGGCTTCATGGACTCGCACATCCTGCGGAAGGCCGCCGCCCGCCTGCCCGCGCTCGCCGACCTGGCGGTCCTCCGCTTCAACACCCGCGGCACCGCGTCGCCGCGCGGCACGAGCGAGGGCGCGTTCGGACACGGCACCGAGGAGCGCGCCGACGTCGCCGCAGCCCTGGCGCTCGTCGCGGAGCGCGGACTGCCGCACCCCTGGCTGGTCGGCTGGTCCTTCGGCACCGAGCTCGCGCTGAAGTGGGGGAGGGAGCACTCCGTCGAGGGAGCGATCCTGCTCTCGCCGCCGCTGCACCGCACGAGCGCGGAGGAGGTCGCCGCCTGGGGCGAGGACGGCCGACCGCTCGTAGCGCTCGTCCCGGAGTTCGACGACTACCTGCGGCCGGAGGCGGCCGCCGAGCGCTTCGCGAGCGTGCCGCAGCTGGACCTCGTCGCTGTGGAGGGCGGGAAGCACCTCTGGGTCGGCGAGGCGCAGACCCGGCGCGTCCTCGACGAGATCGTGCGCGTGGTCGCGCCCGCCTCGTCCCCGCTGCCGACGGAGTGGGCGGGCGAGCTCGGCTGAGCCCGCCCGCCCAGCGACCGCCTAGCGGCCGGACGAGCCGCCGTCGGAGCCGCTGCCGTCAGGGCTGCTGCCGTCGGAGCCGTCGCCGTCGCTGTCGTCCGCGAGTCCGTCGATGTGGCCGATGAGCCCGCGCAGTCCCGACACGTAGCCGGCGATCGCGTCGCGCTCGGTGCGGATCTCGTCGAGGCGCCGCTCGGCGGTGTCCATCAGCTCGCGGCTGCGGCGCTCCGCGTCCGCGACGAGCTTCTGCGCCTGGTCGCGCGCGTCGTCGAGGAGGGCGTCGGAGTCGTCCTGGGCCTTCCGGCGCAGTCGCGTCGTGTCGTCGAGGGCGTCGCTGCGGAGGGCGTCCGCCTCGAGGCGCTTGTCGTTCGCGCGTCGGATGGCGTCGGCGAGCTGCAGGTTCGACTCGTCGAGGTAGCGCTGGGTCTGCGCGACGGCCTCCTGGTGGCGGAGCAGGTCGTCGCGGTCGGCCTCCTCGCGGCGCGCGGCGAGCTCGACCACCAGGTCGATCCGGGCCTGCTCGACCTCGCGCGAGAGCGCAGCGGCCTCGTCGGCGGACGCGGCGCGCAGGCCCGCCAGCTCGGCGTCGAGCACGGCGACGGCCTCGGCGCGCTCCTGGGTGAGCCGGGTGCGCTGGTCGGCGATCTCGCGCGCGCCCTCGGCGCGGACTGCGGCGACCTCGGCGTCGAGCGCGGCGCGGGTCGAGAGCACCTCGGCCTCGACCGCCGCGCGCGCCTGGGCGACCTCGGCCTCGACGGCCGCCCGGAGCCGGTCCACCTCGGAGGCGACCTCGGCCCGCAGGAGCTCGTTGGCCTGGGCGAGGCGGGCGGCCTCGGCGCGGGCGACCTCGATCTCGCGGGCGGCGACGGCGCGCATCTCCGCGGCCTCGCGCTCGGCTTCGGAGCGGATCGCGGCGGCCTCGCGCTTCGCGGTGGCGCGGGTCTCGGCGGCCTCGGTCGCCACGGTGCCGCGGATCGCGGCGGCCTCGCGGACGGCGTCCTGCGTCATCACGTCGCGGTCGTCGGCGGCCTTGCCGAGCGTCGCCGCGGCCTGCGCCTCGGACTCGTCGCGGGTCCGGTCAGCACGGCGGCGCGCCTCGGTCACCAGGCGCTCGGCCTCGTCGCGCGCCTCCTGGAGGATGCGGTCGCCGTCGTCGCGGGTGGATCGGCGGAGGGCGGAGGCGTCGTTCTCGGCCTGGGCGATGATCCGCTCGGACTGCTCCTCGGCCACGCGCAGGGTGTGCTCGAGCTTGGCGCCCAGGCCGGCGTAGGTGGGAGTGCCGACCTGCTGCAGCTCCTTCTCGAGGCCCTCGATCCGGGAGGACAGGCGCTTCACCTCGCGGCCGCTCTCGGCCGCCTGGGTGTTCGAGTGGATGAGCTCGCGGCGCAGGCCCTGGACGGCCTTGTCGACCTCGTCCCGGTCGTAGCCACGGAACACCTGGGTGAATTCGGCCTCGTCGTTCGCCACGTCGTCTCCTTCAGAGCAGGACCGCGGTGGGGCTCGCGGCACTGGGAAAGTGTATTCAGCAGGGAGGCCGCGGCCGGGGCGACACCCGCACCGCGCGCCGCCCGGGCCGCACTCTCGGCTTCTCCCGGGCATCGGAGCGAGGGCATCGGCTATCGTGGACTGTCTTTGTCTGTTGCCGTCGCGCCCCGGTCCGGCTGCGTACCCCGAGCCGGCCCCGGCCGTCACCCCGATCCGGCAACGCAGGAGGAGTACTTTCGTGCGGTTCGTCTTCGCCATCATCGCCACCGTCATCGCTGCCGCGATGATCGTGCTCGGCATCGGTCAGCGGACGGTCTGGGCTCCTCCGGAGTCCCTCACCGCCGAGACCGCGCTCGACTCCTCCGCTCCCTACGCGGTGATCGACGGCAGCACCCTGGGCGCCAACCCGGGCCGCCAGACGATCACGGTCGAGGGCAGCGGCGACCTCGTCGTCGCCTACGCACCGACCTCCGACGTGCTGGGCTGGGTGGGCGGCTCGAGCTACGACGCCATCGGCTACGAGCGCGCCGACGACACCCTCACCTCCGCGGAGGAGACGGGGGAGCGCGTCCAGCTCTCCTCCGACGTCGAGACCGCCGACGCGGCGGTCGTCGATCCTCGCGGCTCCGACCTCTGGCTCGAGGAGTTCGAGGGGAGCGGCAGCGTGACCCTGGCGCTCGACGTGCCGGAGGACGTCTCCATCCTCATCGCGAGCGACGGCACCGCGCCGGCAGCCGACTCCGTGCGCGTCAGCTGGCCCGTGGACACCGCGACGCCCCTCGCCGGCCCGCTGCTGCTCGGAGGAGCCGTGTTCCTCCTCCTCGGCCTCGTCCTCTACATCTGGGCCTTCGTCCACCTGCGCCGCCAGCACGGCCCGCGCCGGAAGGGACCGCAGGGTCGGATCCCCCGCGGTGCCCGCCGCCCCCGGCCGCGTGCCGGGATCCAGGCCTCCACGGCGTCGCCGGCGCCCTCGCGCCGCCGGGCCGCCCTGGTGCTGCCCGTCGTCCTCGGGACGACCGTCCTCCTCTCCGGCTGCAGCTCCGACTACTGGCCTGATCTCGCCGCGGGCGCGAGCGAGGCGCCGACCGCGTCCGCCACGGCGACCGCGGGGGCAGAGCCGGTCTCGGCCGAGCCGACCCCCGTGGTCACCACGCAGCAGGCGGAGGCCGTCGTCGCCGAGGTCGCCGATGTCGCGTCGCGCGCCGACGCCGCCCGGGACGCCGGGATCCTCGCCGAGCGCTTCCAGGGCGAGGCGCTCACCGAGCGCACCACGAACTACGACGTCGTCGCCAAGGGCGGGACGATCGACCCGCCGCAGACGATCCCGGCCTCCCCGGTGAGCCTGGTGCTCCCGCAGGACACGGAGTCGTGGCCGCGCCTGGTCACCGCCGTCGTGCAGAACTCGACGGACACCACCCAGGCCCCGATCGCGCTGATGATGAGCCAGGCGAGCCCGCGCGTCGACTACAAGGTCGACTACGCCATCTCGCTCGAGGCCAACGCGCGCATCCCCGACGTCGCGCCCGTCACCGTCGGCACGTCGATCGTGGCGCCCGACTCGCGCCTGATGAAGCTCGCCCCGCAGACCGTCGGCTCCGCGTACGCGGACGTGCTCGCCAACGGCGACTCGAGCCAGTACGCCGAGCTCTTCGCGGCCGACGGCGACACCCTCCGGGGGCAGGTCGGCGTCGACAAGAAGAACGCCGACCGCGAGGCGCTGCCGGACACCGCCTCGATCGAGTTCTCGAACGCCGCCGGCACGTCGCCGACGATCGCGCTCGCGACGAACGACTCGGGGGCGCTCGTCGCGGCGAGCATCGCCGAGACGTCGACCGTCCGCCCCACTGCCGAGGGCTCGACCGTCTCGACCTCCGGCGCCTCGCAGACCCTGCTGGGCACGGACAAGTCGACGACCGGCATCGAGACCACCTACGGATACCAACTGCTGTTCTACGTACCGCCCGTCGGATCGGAGGAGAAGATCGTGATGCTCGGATGGAGCCAGGGACTCGTCTCGGTGGTGCAGCTGCCGTGAGCACCGTCCCGCCCCTGCCCGGAAACCTCCGCGGCGCCGTCGACCTCTCGTCGCTGGTGAACCGCCGCACCCCGCCCGCCGCCTCCGCCGGCGCCCCGGCCGCGCCCGCCGCTCCCGGAGGCGCGCCCGGCGCGAATCCGCTGCTGCTGACCGCCGGCGACGCCGAGTTCGACCAGGTGGTCCAGCTCTCTTCGCGCGTGCCGGTGATCGTCGACCTGCGCGGCTCCTGGTCGGACCAGAGCCAGAGCATGACCGCGCTGCTCGAGAAGGTCGTCGTCTCGTACGCCGGCGCGTTCGTGCTCGTCGGGGTCGACGTGGAGTCGAGCCCGCAGCTGGCGCAGGCGTTCCAGGTGCAGTCCGTGCCGACGGTCGCCGCGATCATCGGCGGCCGCCCGGTGCCCCTGTTCAGCGGCCTCGTCGCCGAGGAGCAGCTGCGCGACCTGCTCGAGCAGGTCCTCCAGCTCGCCGCTCAGAACGGTGTGACGGGCACGGTGCCGGTGGAGGGAGCCGCTCCCGCCGAGGGCGCGGAGCCCGAGCCGGAGCCGCTGCCGCCGCACCACCAGGAGGCCTACGACGCGATCGACCGGGGCGACTACGCCGCGGCGATCACCGAGTACGAGACCGCCATCGCGCAGAACCCGCGCGACGACCTCGCGGTCGCCGGTCTCGCTCAGGTGCGGCTGCTGGCCCGCCTCCAGGGCCGCACGCTCGACGACATCCGCTCGACCGCCGCGGCGGAGCCGTCGAACCTCGACGCACAGCTCGCCGTCGCCGACCTGGACGTCTCCGGCGGACACGTCGAGGACGCCTTCGACCGGCTGCTCTCGATGTTCCCGCGGCTCGACGCCGAGGGGAAGGCCGCCGTCCGGGCTCGTCTCCTGGAGCTCTTCGAGATCGTCGGTCAGACCGACCCGCGCGTCAACAAGGCTCGGGCCCGGCTCACCGGCCTGCTCTACTGACGCCGGCCGGAACGCCGAGAGGCCGCCCGCTCGCGACGATCGTCGCGGCGGGCGGCCTCTTCCGTGCGGGGACCGATCAGTCGGCGGGTCGCAGGTAGAGCACGGCCAGCGGGGGCAGGACCAGCTCGGCGGAAGCCGGGCGGCCGGCCCACGGCTCCTCGCGAGCCTCGACCGCTCCGAAGTTCCCGACTCCGCTGCCGCCGTAGATCTCGGCGTCCGTGTTGACGAGCTCCTCCCAGCGGCCGGCCGTGGGCAGGCTCACGCGGTAGCCGTGCACGGGCGAGCCCGAGAAGTTGGCGATGACGGCGATCGGGCGACCCTCGCTGTCCTTGCGCAGGAACGAGACGACGTTGGCCGCCGCCGCGCCGCCGTCGATCCACTCGAAGCCCGACTGCTCGTGGTCGAGCTCCCAGAGCGACGGCGAGTCGCGGTACACGCGGTTCAGCTGACCGACGAGGCTCCAGAGACCGCGGTGGCTCGGCTGATCGAGGATCCACCAGTCCAGACCCCGCTCCTCGCTCCACTCGGAGTACTGGCCGAACTCCTGGCCCATGAAGAGCAGCTGCTTGCCGGGGTGGGCCCACATGAAGGCGAGGTAGGCGCGCACGTTCGCGAGCTGCTGCCAGTGGTCGCCCGGCATCTTCTGGATCAGCGAGCCCTTGCCGTGCACGACCTCGTCGTGGCTGATCGGCAGGACGAACTTCTCGCTGAAGGCGTAGACGAACGAGAAGGTGATCTCGCCCAGGTGGTACTGGCGCCAGAGCGGGTCGTTCGCCATGTAGTCGAGCGAGTCGTGCATCCAGCCCATGTTCCACTTGAGCCCGAAGCCGAGGCCGCCGGAGCTGGTGGGCTGGGTGACGCCGGGCCAGCTCGTCGACTCCTCGGCGATCATCATGATGCCGGGGTGCAGCTTGTAGGCCGTGGCGTTGACCTCCTGGAGGAAGCTGATCGCCTCGAGGTGCTCGCGTCCGCCGTACTGGTTCGGCAGCCACTCGCCCTCCTTGCGGGAGTAGTCGAGGTAGAGCATCGAGGCGACGGCGTCCACCCGCAGGGCGTCGACGTGGAACTCCTCGAGCCAGAACAGGGCGTTCGCGACGAGGAAGTTGCGCACCTGGGTGTGCCCGAAGTCGAAGACGTAGGTGCCCCAGTCCATCTGCTCGCCGCGGCGCCAGTCCGGGTGCTCGTAGAGCGGCTCGCCGTCGAAGCGGGCGAGGGCGAAGTCGTCCTTGGGGAAGTGCCCGGGCACCCAGTCGACGATGACGCCGATGCCGGCCTGGTGCAGACGGTCGATCAGGTACTTGAGGTCGTCGGCCGTGCCGAAGCGGCTCGAGGCGGCGTAGTAGCCGGTGACCTGGTAGCCCCAGGAGCCGCCGAACGGGTGCTCGGCGAGCGGCATGAACTCCACGTGCGTGAAGCCGAGCTCGGTGACGTACTCGATCAGCGGGTCCGCGAGGTCGCGGTAGCCCAGTCCCGGACGCCAGGAGCCGAGGTGCATCTCGTAGACGCTGAGCGGCTGCGTGTGCGGATCGACCGAGGCTCGCTTCTCCATCCAGCCGGAGTCGCCCCACTGGTGGTGCGAGACGGGGACCTTCGAGGCGGTCGCAGGCGGCACCTCCGTGGCGCGGGCCATCGGGTCGGCCTTGCGGACCCAGTGGCCGTCGCGCGAGAGCAGGTCGAACTTGTAGGAGGCTCCGGGCTCGACGCCCGGGACGAAGATCTCCCAGACCCCGGTCGTCCCGAGGTTGCGGAGGGAGTGGCCCTCGCCGTTCCAGTCGTTGAAGTCGCCGACGACCCGAGCGGCCTGGGCGTGCGGGGCCCAGACGGCGAAGCTCGTGCCCCAGACCCCCTCGTGCTCGCGGTGGCGGGCACCGAGCGCCTCCCAGAGGCGCTCGTGGCGGCCCTCGCCGATGAGGTAGAGGTCGAAGTCGCCGACCGTCTTCGAGAAGCGGTAGGGGTCCTCCGCGGTCCATTCGCCACCGCCGCCGTAGCGGGCCTCGACGGTGTACGCCTGCGGACCGAGGACGTGGAAGCCCTGCCAGATCCCGTCGCTGAGGTGGCTGAGCTCGACGCGGGCGCCGGTGGCGAGCACCACGGCGACCTTCTCGGCGAGCGGGCGGCGCACGCGGACGACCGTCACCGGGTCGGAGACGCCGGGGGCCGCGACGAGGTGCTGGCCCAGGACGTCGTGGGGGAGCGCGTTGCTGCCGGTGGCGAGCTGCTGCAGCACCCACTCCGGGATGTCGGGCAGCGCGATCGCAGCGGTGCCGTCGACGGGGCCCGAAGCGGATGCGGGGTCCGCGGTCGTCTCGGCGGGGCCGGCGGTCGTCTCGAAGGGCGCGGCGCTGTCGGCTGCGACCGAATCGGCGGCGTCCGTGTCGTCGGGCAGGTCGCCCTCGGCCCCGCTGCCGACCGGAGCGGACTCCGCGTCGTCGGCGTCGGGCTCGACGGTCACGGCGTCGTCGGCCGCGACCGGCTGAGGCGCCTCCGGGACCGTCTCGACGGCGTAGCTGCGCGCGTTCTCGCCCTCCGCTCCGGGGTGCTGTCGTGCGTCGGGTGCCGCGTCGGCGACGTGCGCGCCGTGGCCGGAGGTGGTCGCCGAGCTGGTGCCCGTCGTGGGGACCGTCTCGGCGTGCGCGCCGAAGCCCGCCTCCTCGGCCGGGCTCGTGCCCTCGGGGGTGGTTCCGCTCATCGCTCGTCCGCCTTCACGCTCAGGATGTGCACGGGCTCGACGAACGAGTCGAGCCGCACGTAGTCGTCGCTGCCCCAGGTCCAGACGGCGCCGGTGATCAGGTCCTCGACCTCGAAGGTCGCGCTCCAGTCGAGCCCGATCGCGGGCAGGTCGAGGTGGACCGTGGTCTCGCGGGCCGAGTGCGGGTCGGTGTTGACGACGACGATGATCGTGTCGTCGGTCCCGGTGCCCGTGAACGCGGCCTGCAGGTGCTTGGAGTAGACGAGGATCGCGTCGTCGTCGCTGCCGTGCACGTGCAGGTTCCGCAGCTGCCCGAGCGCGGGGTGCGAGCGCCGGATCTCGTTGAGGCGCGTGATGTACGGCGCCAGCGAGCGGCCCGACTCCTCGGCGCCGGCCCAGTCGCGCGTCTTGTACTCGTACTTCTCGTTGTCGATGTTCTCCTCGGCGCCCGGGCGAGCGACGTTCTCGACCAGTTCGTAGCCGGCGTAGACCCCCCACAGCGGCGACGCGGTCGCGGCCAGGGCCGCCCGCACCTTGTACGCCGAGCGGCCGCCGTACTGGAGGTACTCGGTGAGGATGTCCGGAGTGTTCACGAAGAGGTTCGGCCGCATGTAGTCGGCCGTCTCGTGGGAGATGCTCGTGAAGAACTCGCCGAGCTCCTCCTTGGTGTTGCGCCAGGTGAAGTACGAGTACGACTGCTGGAAGCCGACCTTGCCGAGTGCGCGCATGATCGCGGGACGGGTGAACGCCTCCGCGAGGAAGACGACCTCGGGGTGCTCGGCGTTGACCTCGTGGATGATCCACTCCCAGAAGTCGAGCGGCTTCGTGTGGGGGTTGTCGACGCGGAAGATCCGTACGCCCAGATCGATCCAGTGCCGCAGGACCCGCAGCGACTCCTGACGGATGCCCTCGGGGTCGTTGTCGAAGTTGATCGGGTAGATGTCCTGGTACTTCTTCGGCGGGTTCTCGGCGTAGGCGATCGAGCCGTCGGGGAGCGTCGTGAACCACTCGGGGTGGCTGGTGACCCAGGGATGATCGGGCGAGGCCTGCAGGGCGAAGTCGAGGGCGAGCTCGAGGCCCGCGGCCTCGACCGCGGCGTGGAAGGCGCGGAAGTCGTCCTCGGTGCCGAGGTCCGGGTGGATCGCGTCGTGGCCGCCCTCGGCCGAGCCGATCGCCCACGGCGAGCCGGGGTCGTTCTCGCCGGCGTCGAGCGTGTTGTTCGGGCCCTTGCGGAAGGAGCGGCCGATGGGGTGGATCGGCGGCAGGTAGAGCACGTCGAAGCCCATCGCGGCCACCGCGGGAAGGCGGTCGATCGCGGTGCGGAAGGATCCGCTGGTCACGGTCCCGTCCTCGTGGCGCACGGCGCCCTCGGAGCGGGGGAAGAACTCGTACCAGGCGCCGACGCCGGCGCGGGTGCGCTCGACGTGGACGGTGCGCGGCTCCGAGACGCTGGTGAGGCTCATCACCGGGCGGGCGTCGAGCGCGCCGTGGACGGCGGGATCGGTCGCCGCGGCGAGGCGCTCCTCGGCGCTCAGCGTGGTGTCGCCGACTCGGGCGGCGGTGTCGAAGAGCAGGCTGCGCTCGCCCTCGGGCCGCGAGGAGTCGTCGGCGCCGCGGCGCAGCAGGCCCTCGCCGATGGCGAAGGTGACGTCGATGTCCAGGCCGGCCGGGATCTTGACCTCGGCCGTGTGGAGCCAGGTCGCCCAGTCGTCGGCGTAGGCGCGGATGCGGTAGCTCCAGTCGCCCTCCTCGTCGAGGGCCACGAGACGGCCGTAGCGGTCGGTGCCGGTCGCGAGGAGCGACATGCGGTGCTCCGACTCGGCCCCGGACGGCGAGCTCAGCAGGAGGTCGACGCCGATGAGGTCGTGCCCCTCGCGGAAGGCCGTGGCGGCGAAGGGGACGACCTCGCCGACGAACGCCTTCGCGGGCCAGCGGTCGTCCTCGAGCCGGGGCTGCGGGTCGACGATCGGCAGGCGCTCGGCGCGGACGCGGTAGCCGCTCCCGGTCGTCGCGGGCGCCGGCGACGCATCGGGTGCGTCCGCAGTCACCGGGGCGGCCGGAGCACTGTCGGCCGCGGGGGGAGCAGGAGTCGCCTCGGGGGCGGCGGCGGGCGCCGGAGCGGCCGTCTCGGGAGGCGCCGACGCCTCCTGGGGTGCGCGTCCGCGACCCGCTCGCCGTGCGTCCTTGCCGTTCTGAGCCTTGCCGAAAGGTATCTGAGCCACGTCACGACAGTAGCGACCGGCGGCGGCTCGCACACGACGGTTGCGCCCGCGCTCGGGCCTGTGCAAACGGATCCGGGGAGCGCGTGCCGGAGCGTCGGGGCGGGTCCGCGTCCGGCCGATCCGCGGCGGCCGAGGGGTCCGCTAGGGTGACCGAGCGCGACCGCCCCGGTGCTCCGCGACCGGGCGCTCCGGGGTCCGCAGAGAGTCGAGGGGTGCCGTGAAGGCGATCCGCCGCTTCATCGTCCGCTCCGTCCTCCCGCCCGAGCTCTCGGCTCTGGGCGATCTGGCGGGCAATCTCCGCTGGGCCTGGCACGAGCCCGCCCGGCGCTTGTTCGAGCGGGTCGATCCGGAGCTGTGGCGGAGCGGGGGAGCGGACCCCACCGCTCTGCTCGGAGCGGTGAGCCCCGAGCGCCTCGCCGAGCTGGCGGGGGACCAGGGCTTCGTCGACGAGGCGTGGCGCCTCCGCGACGAGCTGGAGCGCTACCGCACCGAGCCGCGGTGGTACCAGTCGCTGCCGGAGTCCGCCCCGCGCTCGATCGCCTACTTCTCGCCGGAGTTCGGGATCGCGGCGGCGCTGCCCCAGTACTCCGGCGGACTCGGCATCCTCGCCGGCGACCACCTGAAGGCCTCCTCGGACCTGGGCGTGCCGCTCACCGGCGTGGGCCTCTTCTACCGGTCGGGCTACTTCTCGCAGAAGCTCTCCGCCGACGGCTGGCAGCTCGAGTCCTACCCCTCGCTCGATCCCGACGGGCTGCCGCTGCGCGTCGTCCGTCTCGCCGACGGCTCGCCCGCCCGCATCGTGCTGGCGCTCCCCGAGGGACGCGCGCTCTACGCCCGGGTCTGGCGCGCGGAGGTCGGCCGGGTGACCCTCCTCCTGCTCGACACCGACATCCCCGAGAACGAGGACTCGCTCCGTTCCGTCACCGACCGCCTCTACGGCGGCGGGGGCGAGCACCGCCTGCTGCAGGAGCTGCTGCTGGGCATCGGCGGGGTCCGCGCGCTCGAGCTCTGGGCCGAGGTCTCGGGCGGCGTCCTCCCGGAGGTGTTCCACACCAACGAGGGGCACGCCGGCTTCCAGGGGCTCGAGCGCATCTCCGGCCTGATCGGCGCGGGCCTGGACTTCGACCAGGCTCTCCAGGTGGTGCGGGCGAGCACGGTCTTCACGACGCACACTCCGGTGCCGGCGGGCATCGACCGCTTCGACCGCGGGATGATCGAGGAGTACTTCTCCACGGAGCTGCTCCCGGGCGTGCAGGTCGAGGACGTGCTCGCGCTGGGCGCCGAGCCGGGGGACTCCGGGACGGCGTTCAACATGGCGTACATGGGCCTGAGGCTCGCGCAGCGCTCCAACGGCGTCTCGACGCTGCACGGCGAGGTCAGCCGCTCGATGTTCTCGAGCCTCTGGCCCGGCTTCGAGACGGCGGAGGTGCCGATCGGCTCGGTGACGAACGGCGTCCACGCGGCCACCTGGACCGATCCGATCCTCCGGCGGCTCGCGGAGGAGCGGCTCGGCACCGACGACACGACGCGGGCCGACTGGGCCTCGGGTGCGCTCGGCGACACCGAGCTGTGGGCCGCGCGCCGCGCGATGCGGGAGCAGCTGGTGCGGGATGCCCGCCGCCGGGCCGCCCGCTCCTGGCGCGAGCAGAACCCGGGCGGCCTCCCGCCGGCCTGGCTCGACGAGCTGCTGGACCGGGACGTGCTCACCATCGGCTTCGCACGGCGGGTGCCGACCTACAAGCGGCTGACCCTGATGCTCCACGACCCCGAGCGTCTGCGGGCGCTGCTCACCCACCCGCAGCACCCGATCCAGATCGTCATCGCGGGCAAGTCGCACCCGGCCGACGAGGAGGGGAAGCGCCTGATCCAGCGGCTCGTCCGCTTCGCGCAGGAGCCGGACGTGCGCCGCAGGATCGTCTTCCTGCCGGACTACGACATCGCGATGGCGCAGCTGCTCTACCCGGGCACCGACGTCTGGCTCAACAACCCGCTGCGCCCGCTCGAGGCGTGCGGCACCTCCGGGATGAAGGCGGCGCTCAACGGCTCGCTCAACCTCTCGATCCTCGACGGCTGGTGGAACGAGTACTTCGACGGCGAGAACGGCTGGGCGATCCCCTCCTCCGACCGCGCGCTCGACCCGGAGGCCCGCGACACGCTCGAGGCCGAGGCGCTCTACGAGCTGCTCGAGACCGAGGTCGTGCCGCGCTACTACGAGCGCGATCACGACGGCGTACCCCGGCGGTGGGTGCGCTCGATCCGGCACACCCTCGCGACCCTCTCGCCCGAGCTCTCCGCCGAGCGGATGGTGCGCCAGTACGTCGAGGCGCTCTACTCGCCGGCCGCCGAGGCCGGGCGCGCCGTCGCCGCCGACCACTTCGAGCCGGCCAAGGAGCTGGCGACCTGGAAGCGGCGGGTCCGCGCCGGCTGGCCCGGGGTCGCGGTCGCGTCCGTCGAGTCCGGCGGGATCGACGCGGTGCCCCAGCGCGGGGACCGGCTCGCCGTGCGGGCGGGCGTGCGCCTGGGCGAGCTCTCGCCGGCGGACGTCTCGGTCGAGGTCGTGTACGGGACGACGGCCGCTGACGGCTCGCTCACCGAGGTCCGCCACCACGAGCTCGAGGTGGTCGAGGAGTCGGGTGCCGTAGTGCCGGCCGACGCGGTCGGGCGCGTGCCCTACGCCGGAGTGGTCACGCTCGACCGCAGCGGCTCCTTCGGCTACACCGTCCGCGTCGTGCCGCGGCATCCCCTCCTGGCCCGCTCCGCCGAGCTGGGACTGGCCGCCGCCGCCGGCTGACCCCGCCCGGTCCCTCTCCGCGAGATGCCGCTCCGGTGCGCCTTCCTCGGCGTCTCGCGGACCGGAGTGGGATCTCGCGGGAGGAGGACGGCGCATCGAGCGAAACGGCGCCCGGAGGAGGACGGCGGGGGAGCAGGGGTCAGCGCGCGATGTCGGCGAGGAGGGCGGCCGTCGCGGCGACGAGGTCGGCGGGGGCGAGCTCGATGTCGAAGCCCCGGCGCCCGCCCGACACGAGCACCGTGTCGTGGAGCTCGACGGTCTCGTCGATCACGGTGCGGTGCCGCGTCCTCTGCCCGAGCGGCGAGATGCCGCCGAGCACGTAGCCGGTCCGGCGCTGGGCCAGCACGGGGTCGGCCATCGCCGCCCGCCTGCCTCCGACCGCGGCCGCGAGCTCCTTCAGCCCGAGCGAGCCGGTGACGGGCACGACGCCCACCACGAGCTCGCCGTCCACATCGACCATCAGGGTCTTGAACATGCGCTCCGGCTCGACGCCGAGCGCCTCGGCCGCCTCGAGCCCGTAGCGCGTCGTGGCCGGGTCGTGCCGGTACTGGCGGGGAGTGAAGGGGACACCCGCCGCCGTCAGCGCGACGGTCGCCGGGGTCCCCGGCCCGCTCCGCGCCATCAGGCGTCCTGCTCGGCCGCCGGCCCGTGCGCGGCGAAGAGCTGCATCGAGGTGCCGGCCACGCGGATGACCTGCCCCGGCTCGAACGACTCGCCGTGCTCCAGCGGCTCCGGCTCCTCGCTGTTCCACAGGCGCGTGTAGCCGGTGACCCCTTCGCCGTCGGCGAGCACGACCGTGGTGTCCTGCTCGACGCCGTGCACCACCAGCAGGACACGGTCCGGCTCGCCCTCGACCGACGTCGAGGCCGCGAGGTACTGCAGCGTCCGGTTGGCGGCGGAGGTCCAGTCGTGCTCGCTCATCCCGCGCCCGTGGGCGTCGAACCACGTCATGGTCGTGGCGCCCGGCTCGCTCGCGTCGCCGCTGCCGTAGCGGGAGGGACGCAGCGCCGGGTGCTCGCGCCGCAGGCGCAGCAGGGTGCGCGTGTGCGCGCGGAGCGCGAGCTGCCAGTCGGCCAGGCCCTCCCAGCGCACCCAGGTCAGGTCCGAGTCCTGGCAGTAGGCGTTGTTGTTGCCGCGCTGGCTGCGCCCGGTCTCGTCGCCCGCCGTGATCATCGGCACGCCGGCCGACAGCAGCAGGGTGCCGAGGAGGTTCCGCATCGCCTTGCGCCGCGCCAGCGTGATCCGCTCGTCGGTGGTGGGGCCCTCGAAGCCGTGGTTGAAGGAGCGGTTGGTGTCGGCTCCGTCGCGGTTCGACTCGCCGTTGCCGATGTTGTGCTTGACGTTGTACGAGACGAGGTCCGCCAGCGTGAAGCCGTCGTGCGCGGTGACGAAGTTGACCGACGCGAGGGGGCCCCGCTCCGCCGAGAAGGTGTTGGAGGAGCCCGAGAGCCGGGTTGCGAAGCCGCCGATGCCGACGGGGGCCGTGCCTGCGCGGCGGGCGTAGTCGATGTCCGAGAGCCAGAAGTTGCGGGCGCGGTCGCGGTAGCGGTCGTTCCACTCCGACCACCCGGCCGGGAAGTTTCCCGTCTGCCAGCCGCCCATTCCCACGTCCCAGGGCTCGGCGATCATCTTCACGCCGGCCAGCGCCGGATCCTCGACCGCGGCCCGCAGCAGCGGGTGGTCGCTCCGGAAGTGCGCGATCTCGTCCCGGCCGAGGGTCGCGGCCAGGTCGAGCCGGAAGCCGTCGATCCCGACCTCGCCCGACCAGTAGCGCATCGAGTCCAGCGCGAGGCGCTGCGCCGCGGGCCGGCCGAAGTCGATCGTGTTCCCGCAGCCGGTGACGTCCACGTAGTGGCCCTCGGGCGTCTGGCGGTACCAGCCGGCGTCGTCGATCCCGCGCAGGCTCGACATCGGCCCGCCCGGCCCCTCCTCGGCGGTGTGGTTGTAGACCACGTCCAGGATCACCTCGAGGCCGGCCTCGTGCAGGAGCTTCACCATCCCCTTGAACTCGCGGAGCACCGCGGTCGGTCCGCCGCGCTGCGCGGTGGAGGAGGCGTACGCGGCGTGCGGGGCGAAGAAGTTCAGCGTGTTGTAGCCCCAGTAGTTGGTCAGCCCCTGCCGCAGCAGGCGCTGCTCCGACACGAACGCGTGCACGGGCAGCAGCTCGACCGCCGTCACGCCCAGATCGAGCAGCGCCGAGACCGTCGACTCGTGCGCCAGGCCGGCGTAGGTGCCGCGCAGCTCCACGGGCAGCGCCGGGTTCAGCCGGGTCAGCCCCTTCACATGCGCCTCGTAGATCACGGTGCGGTCCATCGGGGTGCCGGGCCGGGAGGAGGAGCTCCAGTCGAACGCGTCGTCCACGACGACCGAGCGCCACTCGTTCTCCGCCACCCGGTGCAGGCCCCGGGAGTACGGCTCCAGCAGGGCCCGGCGGGGGTCGAAGCGGTGCCGGGGGCCCGTCGGCCCGTCGACGCGCAGGGCGTAGCGGCGGCCGGGGGCCAGCAGATCGGAGCGCGCGGACCAGACCGCGGCGTCGTCGCGCGCCAGCGGGACCGTGCGGGTCACCCAGGTCGGATCCTTCTCGTCGTACAGCAGCAGATCGACGGCGCTCGCGCTCTGGGACCAGACCCGCAGCTCACCGCCCTGATCGTCCACGGTCACGCCGAGCCGGGCCAGGGGATCGTGAGAGGTCATGCGACTTACAGTAGTGACGGGCACCGGCTCCCTCCGTGCCCCCGACGCGGGACGAAGGGCTGCTGTGATCTACCTCGACCACGCTGCGACCACCCCGCTGCGCGCCTCGGCGCTCGCCGCGTTCGCGGAGGCGTCCGCCCACGCCGGCAATCCCTCCTCCGTCCACGGCTCCGGCCAGGAGGCGCGCCGCCGGCTGGAGGACGCCCGGTCGGCGCTCGCCGGGGTGCTCGGCTGCGAGCCGATCGAGGTGATCCTCACCGCCGGCGGCACCGAGGCGGTCAACCTCGGGATCAAGGGCCTCTACTGGCAGCGCCGGAGCGAGGACCCGGCTCGCGTCCGGGTCCTGGTCGCCGAGGGGGAGCACCACGCGACGCTCGACTCGGCCGCCTGGCTCGCCGAGCACGAGGGCGCCGTCCTCGAGTGGCTGCCTCTCGACGACGAGGGCACCCTGCGGCCGGAGGCGCTCGCCGCGGCGCTGGAGGAGGACCCCGGCTCGGTCGCCCTGGTCACGGTGCTCTGGGTCAACAACGAGATCGGGACGATCAACCCGATCGCCGAGCTGGCGGCGGTGTGCGCCCGCGCCGGCGTCCCCCTCCACGTCGACGCGGTCGCCGCCCTCGGGCACGTGCCGCTGCGGATCGCCGAGATCCGCCGCGCCTCCGGCTCCGGGCGCGGCGCGGGACTGGCCGCCGTCAGCGTCTCGGGTCACAAGGTCGGCGGGCCGATCGCGACCGGTGCGCTCGTGCTAGCCCGCGACGCCCGCGTGGTCCCGGTGCTCCACGGAGGCGGACAGCAGCGGGGCGTCCGCTCCGGCACTCAGGACGTGCCGGGCGCCGCGGCCTTCGCCGCCGCCGCGGTCGAGGCGGACGCCGAGTTGTCGGCGGAGGCGCGGCGCCTGACAGCCCTGCGGGACCGGCTCGTCGCGGGCGTCCTCGCCGCCGTGCCGGGGGCGACCCTGACCGGGCCCGCCCTCGACTCCGGACGCCGGGTCGCCAACAACGCGCACCTCGCCTTCCCCGGTGCGCAGGGCGACTCCCTCCTCTTCCTCCTCGACACCGCGGGCGTCTCCGTCTCGACCGGGTCCGCCTGCACGGCGGGGATCCCGGAGCCCTCGCACGTGGTCCTCGCGCTCGGCCGGAGCGAGGACGAGGCCCGCGGGGTGCTCCGGATGACGCTCGGCCACACCTCGACCGACGCGGACGTCGACGCCCTCCTGGCCGCGCTGCCCGGCGCCTACGCCCGCGCCGCCCGAGCCGGACTCTCGAACCGCGCGGTGCTGCCCGCCTGAACCCCTGCCGGACGCGCCCGCGGGAAACGTAGACTCGCACGGTGAAGGTTCTGGCGGCGATGAGCGGTGGAGTGGACTCGGCGGTGGCCGCGGCCCGCGCGGTGGAGGCGGGGCACGACGTGGTGGGCGTGCACCTCGCCCTGAGCAGGATGCCCGGCACGCTGCGCACCGGCAGCCGGGGGTGCTGCACGATCGAGGACTCGATGGACGCGCAGCGCGCCGCGAACGTCCTCGGCATCCCGTACTACGTGTGGGACTTCTCCGAGCGGTTCAAGCTGGACGTCGTCGACGACTTCGTCGCCGAGTACTCGGCGGGCCGCACCCCGAACCCCTGCATGCGCTGCAACGAGCGGATCAAGTTCGCCGCCCTGCTCGAGAAGGCTCTCGACCTCGGCTTCGACGCCGTCTGCACCGGCCACTACGCCTCCCTCCGCACCGCCGCCGACGGCTCCCCGGAGCTCCACCGCGCGAGCGACGAGGCGAAGGACCAGTCCTACGTCCTCGGCGTGCTGACTGAGCAGCAGCTGCGGCACTCGATGTTCCCGCTCGGCTCCACGCCGTCCAAGGCGATCGTGCGCGCGGAGGCGGCCGAGCGGGGACTCAGCGTCGCGAGCAAGCCCGACAGCTACGACATCTGCTTCATCCCCGACGGCGACACCCGCGGCTGGCTCGCCGAGCGCGTCGCCCCCGAGACCGGAGCGGTCGTCGATCGTGACGGCGCGGTGGTCGGCTCCCACGAGGGCGCTCACGGGTACACGGTGGGCCAGCGCCGGGGCCTGCACCTCGGTGTCCCCGCGCCCGACGGACGGCCCCGCTTCGTCCTGGAGGTGCGGCCGGTGAGCAACGAGGTCGTCGTCGGTCCGCGCGAAGCGCTGCGCATCGGCGAGATCGCCGGCGAGCGGTTCACCTGGGCGGGCGCCGCTCCCGAGGACGCGGACGCGCCCTTCCGCTGCGACGTCCAGATCCGCGCGCACGCCGACCCGGTCCCCGCCTCCGCGATGGTGTCGCACGTCGATGGCAGGGTGGAGCTCGTGATCACTCCGGACTCGCCGCTCGACGGCGTCGCCCCCGGCCAGACGGCCGTCGTCTACCTCGGCACCCGCGTGCTGGGCCAGTGCACGATCGACCGCACGGTCGCGGCCGACGCCGCGGTGCTCCGATGAGCGCCGTCGAGCCCGCCGCCCGCGTCGAGGAGCTGCGGGCGCGGATCCGGTCGGCGAGCGACGACTACTACGCGGCCGACTCCTCGCCGCTGTCCGACGCCGAGTACGACGCCCTGGTGCGCGAGCTCGCCGCGCTCGAGGCCGAGCACCCCGAGCTCGCCGCCGAGGACTCGCCGACGCGGACCGTCGGCGGGGTCGTCGGAGCGGGCCTCGCCCCGATCGACCACGCCGAGCGGATGCTCTCCCTCGACAACGTGTTCTCGGCCGAGGAGCTGCGCGAGTGGTGCGAGAAGACGGTGGCCTCGGCCGACCGCCCCGTCGCCTGGCTCACGGAGCTCAAGATCGACGGGCTCGCGATCTCCCTCCACTACGAGAACGGCCTCCTCGTCACGGCGGCGACCCGCGGCGACGGCCGCACCGGCGAGGACGTCACCGTCAACGCCCTCCGCGTCGCGGGCATCCCCGAGCACCT
This sequence comes from Rathayibacter sp. AY1C7, assembly GCF_002931865.1. Classification (NCBI taxonomy): domain Bacteria; kingdom Bacillati; phylum Actinomycetota; class Actinomycetes; order Micrococcales; family Microbacteriaceae; genus Rathayibacter; species Rathayibacter sp. AY1C7. The sequence goes on from NZ_PSWB01000005.1 coordinate 78,517, forward strand.
CTCCGGTGAGGGCCACCCGGCACTCGTCGAGGTCCGCGGCGAGGTCTTCATCCCCGTGGCCGCCTTCGCCGAGCTGAACGCCCTCCAGGAGACGCTGCGCGACGAGGCGGTCGAGGAGGCGCGGACCCGCTGGTCGACCCGCCCGGCCGCCACCCGCGGCGTCTTCGAGGAGGAGAAGGCGCGCACGAGCGCGTTGCGGCGCTTCCCGACCTTCGCCAACCCGCGGAACGCGGCGAGCGGCGGCCTCCGCCAGCAGCTCGACAAGAAGTCGGGTCTCGACCTGCGCGCCGGCGAGGCGCGCGTCGGCTCCCTCGCGCTCTACGTGCACGGCATCGGCGCCTGGCCGGACCCGCCGGTCGCGACCCAGTCCGAGGTCTACGGGCTCCTCTCCTCCTGGGGACTGCCGGTGAGCGGCCACAACCGCGTCTCGGCCTCGGTGGAGGAGGTGCTCGCCTTCGTCGAGCGCTACGGCCGCGAGCGGCACTCGGTCGAGCACGAGATCGACGGCGTGGTCGTCAAGGTGGACGAGCTCGAGCTGCACGACGAGCTCGGCGCCACCAGCCGGGCGCCGCGCTGGGCGATCGCCTACAAGTACCCGCCCGAGGAGGTGCACACGAAGCTCCTCGACATCGTGGTGAGCGTCGGGCGGACCGGCCGCGCGACGCCGTTCGCCCAGATGACCAAGGTGAAGGTCGCGGGGTCCGAGGTGCGCCAGGCCACGCTGCACAATGCCGACGTGGTCAAGGCCAAGGGCGTGCTCATCGGCGACACGGTCGTGCTGCGGAAGGCCGGGGACGTCATCCCCGAGGTGCTCGGCCCGGTGGTGGAGCTCCGCGACGGCTCCGAGCGCGAGTTCGTGATGCCGACGCAGTGCCCCGAGTGCGGCACCACGCTCGCTCCGGCCAAGGAGGGCGACGTCGACCTGCGCTGCCCCAACGCGGAGTCCTGCCCCGCGCAGGTCCGCGGGCGCGTCGAGCACATCGGCAGCCGCGGCGCGCTCGACATCGAGGCGCTCGGCGAGGTCAGCGCCGCCGCCCTGACCCAGCCCCTGGTGCCCGCCGAGCCGCCGCTGCGGACCGAGGCCGGCCTGTTCGAGCTCACGGTGGCCGATCTCTTCCCGATCGAGGTCGTCGTCCGCGACTCCGAGACGGGTCTGCAGAAGCTCGACGCGAAGGGCGATCCGAAGGTCGTCACGCCCTTCAAGCGCAAGCGGCAGCTCGCCAAGGACGGCGCCTTCGACCCGGAGGCGGGAGCCTTCGCGGGGGACGCCGCCTCCGTGCCCTCCACCAACGCCCTCCGGCTGATCGAGAACATCGAGCGGGCGAAGACCAAGGAGCTGTGGCGCCTGCTGGTCTCGCTCAGCATCCGGCACGTCGGCCCGGTCGCCGCGCGCGCGCTGGCGGGCTACTTCGGCTCGCTCGACGCGATCCGCGGGGCGAGCCGCGACGAGCTCGCCGCGGTCGACGGGGTGGGCGGGATCATCGCCGACGCCCTGATCGCCTGGTTCGAGGTCGACTGGCACGTCGAGATCGTCGACCGCTGGGCCGCGGCCGGAGTGCGCTTCGCCACGCCCGGCCACCCCGGTCCCGGTGCCGCGGACGCCGCCGGCGGGGTGCTCGCGGGTCTCACGGTCGTGGCGACCGGCAGCCTGGAGGGGTACTCCCGCGAGGGGGCGCAGGAGGCCATCCTCGCGGCCGGCGGCAAGGCCGGCTCGAGCGTCTCCAAGAAGACCGACTACGTCGCCGCCGGTCCCGGCGCCGGCAGCAAGCTCGGCAAGGCCGAGGCCCTGGGGCTCCGGATCATCACCGCGGCCGAGTTCCACCTCCTGGTGACGGAGGGACCGGACGCGATCGCGCTGCCGGAGGAGGCGTCCGCCGACGCTCCGGAGGAGGCCTCCGCCGGCCCGGACGGGGACGTCGCCGGCGCATCGCGCTCCGACGCCTCGCCGGAGGACGACGCCGTGCCGGAGACCGACGCCGTCCCGGACGCGGCCGCCCCGAGCACGGAGGAGCCGACCGGGCCCGATGCCTGACGCGGGCGGCGGGGAGCGGCGTGCGTTCCTGCGCCGCTCCCTCGCCGACGCAGCGTCGCTCGCGCTCGACGCCGCGGCTCGGCCCACCACCGCCGAGCGTCGGACCGCCGAGGTGCTCGGGCGGATCGACCACGTGGTCGTGCTCTCCTTCGCCGGCCGCAGCCGCGACCAGGTCCTCGGCGCGCTCGACGACACGGACGGCCCGGTGTTCACCGGCGGCACGGACGCCGTGATGACCGCGCCCGGCCCGGACGATCCTCCGGGCGCGCGCTTCGCCCCCGAGATGCTGCCGGTGCACGCGCTCCTCGCCACGGCCTTCGCCCGGGCCGACCACTGGCGCGCCGACGGCCGCGATCCGCTGCCGGCGGCCCTGCGCGCGGCCCGGGAGACCGGCACCGGCTGGGCTCTCGCGGTCGACGAGCGGCAGGGCGTCTCGACCACGCTCCTCGCCGATCCGGAGTGGCCCCACCGCGACCCGGGCGCCGCCGGCTCCCGCGGCGGGCGCCTCCTTCCCATCGACGCGCTGGCCGCCGAGGCCGCAGCCGGCACCCTGCCTCCGCTCGTCCTGGTCGAGCCGCGGTCCCTCGTCGATCCGGCCGACTTCGCCGACGCCGCAGCCGCCGGCACCGATCGATCCGCTGATGCGCGCCTCGCGGAGCAGCTGCTGCACGTCGTGTTCGACGCCGTCCGCGACGGGGAGCGGGCGGGGCGGCGGATGCTGCTCCTCGCCACCGCGCGGGGGAGCGCAGGGCGGCCCGGCACGGTGCCGGCGCTCGTGCTCGCCTCGGCCGTCCCCTCGGGTGCACGGATCGGCGTGCCGCTCGGTCCGGAGACTCCCGCGCAGCTCGTCCGCGCCCGGGCGGGCGTGCGCCGAGCGCTCGTCGATCCGCAGGTCCGAGAGCTGGCCGCACTCCTCAGCGGTCCCGACCGCCCCCTCGCGCGCTGGCCCCGCACGGCGCCGGCTTTCGCGCCGCCCGCGCCGGTCGGGCGGCGCCTCCGCGACGCGGCCCGCCGCGCGCACGTCGACCCCGAGCCGGAGGCCGGACTGCTCGCCCGCGTTCGAGCCGCCGTCCCGGGCGCGTCGCTACACTCCGAGCAGGCGCAGGCGGCGCAGGAGAGGCGGCGGAGATGATCAGCGAGCGGACTCCCTCGGAGCACGACGACGGAGCTCCCCGCTCCCGCTCGCGCCGCCGCTTCCTGGCCGGCACCGCCGCCGCCGGAGTCGGAGCCGGAGCCCTCGCCGGCGGCGCGATCGGCGCGGCCGTCGCCTCCGGCCCCCGCCGCGAGGAGGAGCCGCGACTGCCCGCCCGCACGGAGCCGGGATTCGACCACGTCGTCGTGATCATGTTCGAGAACCGCTCCTTCGACAACGTCCTCGGCCGCCTCTACGGACCGGACGATCTGCCCGCGGGCGAGAGCTTCGAGGGCCTCCTCCCCGACGAGCGGACGAACACCAGCGCCGGGGGACTGACCGTCGGCACGCACGTCTACGAGGGCGCCACCGACTCCGTGATGCGCCAGCCCGACCCGGACCCGGGCGAGGAGTACCCGCACGTCAACACCCAGCTCTTCGGCACGGTGGATCCGCCCGAGAACGCCGGCCGCACCGTCGGCGCCATGACCGCGCCCTTCAACGCGCCTGCCGACGCCTCCGCCCCGACGATGAGCGGCTTCCTCGAGGACTACGTCCAGCACCTGAGGGTGATGAAGAAGGGGCAGGAGCCCACTGCGGAGGAGGCGCGGACGATCATGGGCGGCTTCTCACCGGAGATGCTGCCCGTCTTCTCCACCCTCGCCCGCGAGTTCGCCGTCTTCGACCAGTGGTTCTGCGCCGTCCCCTCCCAGACCTTCTGCAACCGGTCCTTCCTGCACGCGTCGACCTCGCACGGCTTCGTCACCAACAAGCAGGGCGGCGGCTACGAGAAGTGGCTCGCGGACGACCTGGCCGACGCGCCGACGGTGTTCAACCGCCTCGAGGAGGCGGGGAGGACCTGGCGCGTCTACTTCGACGCGCTGCAGGTGGTCTCCTACACCGGGTTCCTGCACGCGCCGGTGCTCGAGAAGTACTGGAAGACCCACTTCTCGACGATGGACCGCTTCTACGCCGACGTGGAGAACGGCGAGCTGCCCGACTACGCCTTCCTCGAGCCGCGGCTCGTCTTCGACCACAACGACATGCACCCGCCGACCGGCGTCCTGCACGAGGACGAGGTCGACGGCACGCCCGTCTACGACAGCGCGCTGTCCGACGTCCGCGCCGGCGAGCTGCTGCTGCACCAGGTGTACTCGGCGATCCGGGAGAGCGCGAGCACGACCGGCTCGAACGCGGTGAACACGCTCCTGCTGGCGACCTTCGACGAGCACGGCGGCCTCTACGACCACGTCCCCCCGCCGTCGGCGACTCCGCCGGGCGACGGCCGCGAGGGCGAGATGGGCTTCGCCTTCGACCGGCTCGGCTGCCGCGTGCCGACGATCGCCGTCTCGGCGTACACGAGGGCCGGCACGATCGTGCACGACGAGCTGCACCACGGCGCCGTGATCCGGACCCTCAGCGCCCTGCACGGCCTCGAGCCGCTGACCGCTCGCGACGCCTCCGCCCCCGACCTCTTCGGGGTGCTGACCCTCGACGAGCCGCGGCAGATCGGCGACTGGCCGACCACGGTGCCGCAGTACCTGCCCCCGAACCCCGAGGCGGCGCCCGCGCATCCGGCGCACGTGAACCGCGACAAGCCGCTGAGCCCGCCCGCCGTCGGCCTGATGGGCCTGCTGCTGGCCCGGTACGGCGAGCCCGGCGAGGACCTGCCGACCACCTACGAGGGGGCGTACAACGCACTCCTGAAGCACGGCGCCAGCCTCTTCGGCGGCTCCTGACGGGCGGGCGGCACGGGCGGAGGCGGTGCGGGCGCGCCGAGTAGACTGGCGGCCGGAAATCCCCCCGAACCACCAGACGGAGACGCATGTCCGAGATCACGGCCGACACGGTCGCCCATCTGGCCCAGCTGGCCAGGATCGACCTCACTTCCGACGAGATCGGGAGCCTCACCAGGGAGCTCGGCCAGATCGTCGACTCCGTGCGCGCGGTCCAGGCCGTCGCCACGCCCGACGTGCCGGCGACCAGCCACCCGATCCCGCTCGAGAACGTCTTCCGGCCCGACGTGGTCGGCGAGACCCTCACGCTCGAGCAGGCGCTCTCCGGCGCGCCCGAGCACGACGGCAGCCGCTTCCAGGTCTCCGCGATCCTGGGGGAGGAGCAGTGAGCGCGCACGGCGACGAGCTCGTCCGCCTCAGCGCGTCCGCCCTCTCCGAGAAGCTGGCCGACGGCTCGGTCTCCTCGGTCGAGGCCACCCGCGCCCACCTCGAGCGCATCGACGCGGTCGACGGAGCGGTCCACGCCTTCCTCCACGTCGCGCGCGAGGGCGCGGTCGCGTCCGCCGAGGCGATCGACCGCCGGCGGGCTGACGGCGAGTCGCTGCACCCCCTCGCCGGGGTGCCTCTCGCGGTCAAGGACGTCATCGTCACGAACGACATGCCGACCACGAGCGGCTCCCGCATCCTCGAGGGCTGGCGCCCGCCCTACGACGCGACCGTCATGCGCAAGGTGCGCGAGGCCGGGCTGGTCCCGATCGGCAAGACCAACATGGACGAGTTCGCGATGGGCTCGACCACCGAGCGCAGCGCCTACGGCCCCACCCACAACCCGTGGGACCTCGACCGCATCCCCGGCGGCTCCGGCGGCGGGTCCGCCGCGGCCGTCGCGAGCTACGAGGCGCCCCTGGCCCTCGGCTCCGACACCGGGGGATCGATCCGTCAGCCCGCGCACGTGACCGGCACCGTCGGCGTGAAGCCGACCTACGGCGGCGTGTCCCGCTACGGAGCGATCGCGCTCGCCTCGAGCCTCGACCAGATCGGGCCCGTCTCCCGGACGGTCCTCGACTCCGCGCTGCTGCACGACGTCATCGCGGGCCACGACCCGCGCGACTCGACGTCGCTGCGCGACTCCTGGCCCTCCTTCGCCGACGCGGTGCGCCGCGCCGACGTGACGGGCCTCCGGATCGGCGTGGTCAAGGAGCTCGACGGCGGCGAGGGCTTCCAGTCCGGCGTGCTGGCGCGCTTCCACGAGGCGCTCGAGATCCTTCAGGGCGCCGGAGCCGAGGTCGTCGAGGTGAGCCTCCCGAGCGTCGAGCACGCGGTCGCCGCCTACTACCTGATCCTCCCCGCGGAGGCCTCCAGCAACCTCGCCAAGTTCGACTCGGTCCGGTTCGGCCTCCGGGTCACGCCGGAGGGCGGCGGCACGGTCGAGCAGGTCATGTCCGCGACCCGCGAGCAGGGCTTCGGCCCCGAGGTCAAGCGCCGGATCATCCTCGGCACCTACGCCCTCTCGGCCGGCTACTACGACGCCTACTACGGCAGCGCGCAGAAGGTCCGGACCCTGGTGCAGCGGGACTTCGACGCGGCCTTCGCGGACGTCGACGTGATCGCCTCGCCGACGGCACCGACGACCGCCTACCGCCTCGGCGAGAAGCTCGACGACCCGCTGGCGATGTACCGCGGCGACGTCGCGACCATCCCGGCGAACCTGGCCGGCATCCCCGGCATCTCCGTCCCCGCCGGCCTCGCCGACGAGGACGGGCTGCCCGTCGGCATCCAGTTCCTCGCTCCCGCCCGGGAGGACGTGCGCCTCTACACCGTGGGCGCCGCGCTCGAGGCGCTGCTCGAGGAGAAGTGGGGCCGCCCGCTCCTCGCGCAGGCCCCCGATCTGACCCACTCCGTGCTCTCCGCGACCGAGGAAGGTGCCGTCTGATGGCCTCCGCGCACACGTCCGCTCCCGAGCTGATGGACTACGACGAGGTCTTCGAGACCTTCGAGCCGGTGCTCGGCTTCGAGGTGCACGTCGAGCTCAACACGAAGACCAAGATGTTCTCGGACGCGCCGAACGAGTTCGGGTCCGAGCCCAACACGAACGTGACCCCGGTCGACCTCGGCCTCCCGGGCTCGCTGCCGGTCGTGAACGAGCAGGCCGTCCGCTACTCGATCAGCCTCGGCCTCGCCCTGGGCTGCTCGATCGCCCCGTCCAGCCGCTTCGCGCGCAAGAACTACTTCTACCCGGACCTGGCGAAGAACTACCAGATCTCGCAGTTCGACGAGCCGATCGCCTTCGAGGGCTCGGTCGAGATCGAGCTGGCCGACGGCTCGCTCGTGCAGATCCCGATCGAGCGCGCGCACATGGAGGAGGACGCCGGCAAGCTCACGCACGTCGGTGGCGCCACCGGCCGCATCCAGGGCGCCGAGTACTCGCTCGTGGACTACAACCGCGCGGGGGTCCCGCTCGTCGAGATCGTCACGAAGCCGATCTACGGCGCGGGGAAGAGCGCGCCCGAGTACGCGAAGGCCTACGTCGCGACGATCCGCGACATCGTGCTGGCGCTCGGCATCTCGGACGCCAAGATGGAGCGCGGCAACCTGCGCTGCGACGCGAACGTCTCGCTCCGCCCGATCGGCCAGGAGAAGCTCGGCACCCGCACCGAGACCAAGAACGTCAACTCGCTCCGCTCGGTCGAGCGCGCCGTCCGCTACGAGATCCAGCGCCAGGCGGCGATCCTCGCCGCGGGCGGCACGATCACGCAGGAGACGCGCCACTGGCACGAGGACACCGGCCGCACCTCCGCGGGCCGGCCCAAGAGCGACGCCGACGACTACCGCTACTTCCCGGAGCCCGACCTGCTCCCGGTCGTGCCGAGCCCCGAGCTGATCGAGGAGCTGCGCGCCGCGCTCCCCGAGAAGCCCGCCGACCGCCGTCGCCGCCTCAAGCAGGAGTGGGGCTTCACCGACCTCGAGTTCCAGGACGTCGCCAACAGCGGCCTGCTGGTCGAGATCACCGAGACCGTCTCCGCGGGAGCCGCTCCGCAGGCGGCCCGCAAGTGGTGGACCGGGGAGATCGCGCGCGTCGCGAACGCGGCGGGCGAGGACCCGGCGTCCCTGGTCACCCCGGCCCAGGTCGCCGAGCTCGCCGGTCTGATCGAGAGCGGCACGCTGACCGACCGCCTCGCCCGCGAGGTCCTCCAGGGCGTCATCGCCGGGGAGGGCACCCCGCAGGAGGTCGTCGACGCCCGTGGACTCGCGGTCGTCTCGGACGACGGAGCGCTCATCGAGGCGATCGACGCGGCACTGGCCTCGCAGCCCGACGTGCTCGCGAAGATCCGCGACGGCAAGGTGCAGGCCGCCGGTGCCGTGATCGGTGCCGTGATGAAGGCCATGAAGGGGCAGGCCGACGCCGCCCGCGTCCGCGAGCTCGTCCTGGAGCGCGCGGCCGGCTGAGCCGCTGCGCGGGGAGGTGCGGTCATGAGCGGTGGAACCGGCGACACGCCCCTTCCCGCGCGGCTCGAGCTGCCGGCGGGCGCCCTCCTGCGTCCTCTCGTCTCGAGCGACGCGGACCTCCTGCACGCGGTGATCGGCGAGCAGCGACCGTGGCTCGCGGCTCTCCTCCGCGGGGACGATCCGGCCGCCCTGCCGTCGGCGTCCCTCGGCGACGACGTACGCGGTCTCCTGCGCCTCGAGGAGGAGTCGCGTGCGGGCAGAGCGCACGCGTTCCTGCTCGTCGGCCCGGACCGCACCGAGGCGCTGGGCGCTCTGAGCGTCCGGCCCGGCGGCGGCGACTCCGCCGAGGCCTCCTGGTGGGTCGTCCCCGCCGTCCGGGGCTCGCGGCTCGAGGAGGAGCTCGACGCCTACGCGCGCCGCTGGCTCCAGCAGCACTGGCCCTTCGCCACGGTCACCACGCCCGACAACCACCCCGACGATCCCGCCTCCCTGGCCGGGGCGAACATCGTGGCGCTCGTGCCCGCCGCGCCGGAGCGCACCGCCCTCCCCGACACCGACGCCGCCTCGGCGGCGCTCCTCTGGGCGGAGTACCGCTCCGCACATCCGGGAGTCGACGAGGCGCTCCCGCCGGTCGAGGCGTTCGGCGACAGCACGGCGATGGCGGACGAGCTGCTGGGCCTCGTGCGGCGCGGAGTGAAGACGGCCACGGCGTCCCTCGCCGAGGAGGGGGCACCCGTCGCGGGCGACCACTGGATCGTCTGCGACGGCGCGGGAGCGGCGCGTGTCGTCCTCGTGACGGACGAGGTTCGGACCGGTCCGCTCGACTCCGTCGACGACGCGTTCGCCTGGGCCGAGGGCGAGGGGGACCGCACGCGCGCCTCCTGGCTCGACGGCCACCGGCGCTACTTCGCCCGCGTCTCACCGGGCGGACCCGGCGACGTGGTCTTCGAGCGCTTCCACGTGGTCTGGCCGGAGGCCGACGCCGAGCGCGCCGCCGCCTTCGCCCGCTCGGTCGGAGCGTTCCGGCCCGAGGAGCTCGACGGGACTCCCGCGCAGACCTAGGGGGTTTCCCGGATGCCCCGCTCAGGCGCCCTGCGCCAGAGTGGAGTCATGGCTACTCTCGTGCGCCCCCGTCGGGGCAGGATCATCGCCGGCGTCTGTGCCGGTCTCGCCCGCCGATTCGGCTGGAGCCCCTTCGTGGTGCGTCTCCTGTTCGTGCTCTCGTGCCTCCTCCCGGGGCCGCAGATCATCGCCTACCTCGTGATGTGGGTGGTCATCCCGAAGCAGAAGTGACCGAGGCCCCCGCTCCGAGCAGCCTCTGAGAGAACGCTCAGCACCCGGAGCGGTGGGAGGCCTACGGTGGCGGTGTGCGTCCGTCGGGCGCCGAGGAGGAGATCATGGGATTCCTGGACCGACTGCTGGGCCGCGACGAGCAGCCCGAGAGCGCACGCCGCTCGACGTACGCGCCGCCGCAGGCCGCGGACCGCAGGCCCGAGTACGGCTCCCCTCCGGCGACGTCTCCGCGCACCGACGATGAGCGTGCCATCGAGCGCTACCGCTACCTCCTCCGCACCGCGCCGCCCGAGGCGATCGAGCAGGTGCACCGCGAGGCCTTCGAGCAGCTGACCCCGGAGCAGCGCCAGCAGGTCTTCCGAGAGCTCAGCGAGGGGGCCCCCGTCGGCGACGCGCCGAAGGACGACGACCCCCGCACGCTCGCCCAGTCCGCCACGCGGAGCGAGCTGCGCCAGCCCGGATTCATGGAGCGGCGCTTCTCCGGCGGCGGAGGCATGGGCTTCGGCGGCGTCCTCGCCTCCTCGATGCTCGGCACGATCGCCGGGTTCGCGATCGGCTCGGCCATCGCGGGCGCGTTCCTCCCCGATGCGGGAGGCGACTACGCCGGCGGTGACGGCGGGGGAGACGCCTCGGCCGACGGCGGAGCGGATGCGGGAGGTGCGGACGCCTCCGGTGCGGACGCCGGAGACGGCGGCGGCTGGGGCGACTCCGGCGGCGGCGACTTCGGTGGCGGAGGCGACTTCGGCGGGGGCGGCGACTTCGGAGGCGGCGACTTCGGCTTCTAGCCTCGTTGCAGAGGGCCCCCGATCACGGACAGTGGTCGGGGGCCCTCGCTCGTTCCGGGCTAGTCCTCGTCGATCAGCATCGCCTTCACCTGGCGGCGGAGGACCTTGCCGATCATGCTCCGCGGCAGCTCGTCGACGACGGTGATCCGCTTGGGCACCTTGTAGGGCGTCAGCGCCTCCCGGACGGCCTTGCGGGCGGCTGCGACGTCGAGCTGCGCGCCCGGCTCCAGGACGACCGCCGCCGCCACGGACTCGCCGCTGCGCGGATCGGGCAGGCCGACCACCGCCACCTCCTTGATCTCGGGCAGGCGGAGCAGCACCTCCTCCACCTCGGACGGCGAGACGTTGAAGCCGCCCGTGATCACGAGCTCCTTGATCCGGTCGACGATGCGCACGAAGCCGTCCTCGTCGATCGTCGCGATGTCGCCGGTGCGGAACCAGCCGTCGCCGGTGAAGGTCGCCGCCGTCTCGTCGGGCTTGCGGTGGTAGCCCCGGAACACCTGCGGACCTCGCACGACCAGCTCGCCCTGCTCGCCGGTCGCCACCTCCGTGTCGGGATCCTCGGGGTCGACGATCCGCACGTCCGTGCCGGGCAGCGGGAGCCCGACCGTCCCGGCGCGTCGCGTCGGACCGACCGGATTGGCCATCAGGACCGGAGAGGTCTCCGAGAGGCCGTAGCCCTCGACGAGCGTGCCTCCGGTCAGCGCCTCGAACGACTCGACCAGCGCCGGGTCGAGCGGCATCGCACCCGAGATGGCGATCTCGATGCCGCGGAGGGAGACGCCCCGCTGCTGCGCGCTGCGCGCCAGGCGCTCCGCGATCGGCGGAACGGCCGGGAGGAAGGTGGCGGGGTGCTTCTTGACGACCTTCAGCACCAGCTCCGGGTCGAACTTCGGGAACAGCACCAGGCGCGCGCCCATGCTCATCGCGAAGGTGAGGCAGAGCGTCAGCCCGTAGGCGTGGAACATGGGGAGCACCGCGTAGACCACGCAGTCGCCGCGGCGGATCGTCGGCACCCAGGCGCGCGACTGGGCGGCGTTCGCCGTCAGGTTCGCGTGGGTCAGCTCGGCGCCCTTGGGCGTGCCGGTCGTGCCGCTCGTGTACTGGATGACCGCGAGGTCCTCCGCGACCGGGCGCGGGTGCGCCGGGTCGATCCGCCGGCGCAGCAGCGTCTCCCACTCGATCGCGCCGCGGACCGGCCCGGTCAGCGCGGCGCGCGACTCCCGGGCCTTCTTCAGCGGCAGGCGGAGGGCTGCGCGCATCGAGGCGGGCATCGCGCGGGTGAGGTCGACGGCGACGACTGTCTCGACGCCGAGGTCGGCCGGGAGGTCCTGCACCGTCGGCACGACGCGGTTCCAGGCGATCGCGACACGAGCACCGTGGTCCTCGAACTGGTGGCGCAGCTCGCGCGGGGTGTAGAGCGGGTTGTGCTCGACCACCACGGCGCCGAGCCGGAGGACGGCGTAGAAGGCGACGACGTGCTGCGGGCAGTTCGGGAGGACGAGGGCGACAGGATCGCCCGCGCGGACGCCCAGGCGGCGGAGGCCCTCGGCGGCCCGCTCCACCTCGTCGGCGAGCTGGGAGTAGCTGGTCGAACGGCCGAAGAACTCGAGCGCGACCTGGTGGGGATAGCGCTCGGCCGACTCGGTGACGATGTCGACGAGCGAGCCGGTCGGGAGCTCGAGCTCCGTCGGCACGCCGGGCGCGTAGCTGCGGATCCAGGGGCGGGGCGGGTGGGTGCTCACCCGCCCCACTCTAGGAGGAGGTGCCGGGGCTCAGGCTCCCTGAGCCACCGCGTCCTCGATCGGGGTGGGACCGGAGACGATCTCCCACGTCTTCGCGATGGAGGTCGGCTGCGCCAGGGCGGCGATCACCGTGGCGGCGACGTCCGCTCGGGGGATGCTCCCCTTCTCGACGGAGGTGCCGAGCGTGATCGTGCCGGTGCCCTCGTCGTCCGTCAGCCCGCCCGGACGGAGGATCGTGTAGTCGAGGCCGGAGTCGCGCAGTGCCGCGTCGGCGTCGCGCTTGGCCTCGACGTAGGCCTTCCAGCCCTCCTCCGTGTCCTCGGGGAGCGGCTCGTCCACACCGATCGCGCTGACCTGCACGAAGTGCTGGACCCCGACGATCGCGGCGGCCTTCTGGCTGAGGACGGACGCCCCCAGGTCGACGGTGCGCTTGCGCTCCGGGCCCGAGTCGGGTCCGGCTCCGGCGGTGAAGACCATGCCGTCGACGTGGCCCAGCGCCTCGGCGAAGGCCTCGGGCGTCGTGTCCTCGAGGTCGTGCACGAGCGGCTCGCCGCCCAGCCGGACGATGTCCTCGGCGTGATCGGGGTTGCGGATCACTCCGACCGACTCGTGGCCGGCGTCGTAGAGCAGGTGCAGGATCTGCTGCCCCACCTTGCCGTGGGCTCCGATGACGGCGATGCGTGTCATGGACGTTCCTTTCCTCGTCGGGGCGGGTCGCCCCGTGTTCGTGGTCCCCTCCATCCTGCCGCGGCGTCCCTGGACGCCCCCAGGCCTTGACGGCGTCCGGGCGCCGGGCCGTCAGGCGGCGAGGCTGTCGTCGCGTCCGGTGATGGCGAGCAGGCGGCTCTGGAGGGAGGCGGCGTCGTCGACCGGCACGGGCGCGGCGTAGAGGCCGCTCGCGCGCAGGGTCTCCTCCTGGGGTGCGAAGAGCTCCCAGACCGCTGCGACGAGCTCCTCGTCCAGCCGCTCGTCGCTGCCGGTCGCGCGGGCGAGGTCCCACGCGTGGACGGTCACATCGGCCGTCTGCTCCTGCAGCAGCTCGACGGCGCTGACGGTGTCGCGCCCCAGCTGCACGGTCGCCGCCGGGTCGACGGTGCGGACAGCGACGCGCAGGCGGTCGGTCACGCGGCGCCACTCGCTCCTCAGATCGGTGGCGACGGACTCGAGTCGCAGCGCCGACTCGTCGCCGCCCGAGAGGAGCGTGTGCGCGCGCTGCTGCTCGCGGACGACGTGCAGCACGAGCGCGCGCGTGTCCCACTCGGTGTCGGGCGTGGGGGCCGACCAGTCCTCGACGGCGCTCAGCCGGAGCTCGAAGGCGCGGTGGGCGCGGTCCTGCAGATCGAGCCAGCGGCTCATCTCGGCGCCGGGGCCGGTCTCGGTGGCGGTGGGGGAGTCGGGCTGCTCGTGCGTCATGGTCTCTCCGGAGCGTCGTGGTGCTCGGGTCAACCGCGAGTGGTCGGCGCTCATTCCCGGCCGGCCCGCGCGCAGCGGTCGAGCGGCCGATGTCGGTGGTGCGTGCGAGCATGTCCCGAGGCGTGGGCGAGCAGGACGGAGCGGCGTGAGCAGGCAGGACGGCGCGGCGTGAGCGAGCAGGACGGCACCGCATGAGCAAGCAGGACGGCACGGGGCGGCAGGTCACGACCGAGCCCTTCGACGACCCGCGCGCGAGCATCATGCACATCGACATGGACGCGTTCTTCGCCTCCGTCGAGCTGCTCGACCGGCCGGATCTGCGCGGGAGGCCGGTCATCGTGGGCCACCACGGAGCGCGCTCCGTCGTCACAGCGGCGACGTACGAGGCGCGCCGCTACGGCGTCAACTCGGCGATGCCCATGGCGGTCGCCCTCCGCCGCTGCCCGCAGGCCGTGGTCCTCGAGCCGCACATGGAGCGCTACCGCGAGGCCTCTCGCCGCGTCATGGCGATCTTCGACTCCTTCACGCCGCTGGTCGAGCGCCTGAGCATCGACGAGGCGTTCCTCGACGTCGCGGGTGCCCGCCGCATCTCGGGCTCGCCGTTCGCGATCGGCACCGAGATCCGCCGCCGGGTGCACGCCGAGCTCGGGCTGACCTGCTCGGTCGGGATCGCCAGCACCAAGTTCGTCGCCAAGCTCGCCTCCGGCCGCTCCAAGCCCGACGGTCTGCTGGTCGTCCCCGCCGACGGCGTCCGCGAGTTCCTCGATCCGCTGCCCGTGAGCGCGCTGTGGGGAGTCGGCGCGAGCACGGAGGAGGCGCTCGTCCGCCGCGGTCTGCGCACCGTCGCCGACGTCGCGACCACCCCGCTGCCGTCGCTGGTGTCCGCCCTCGGCGAGGCGACCGGGAGGCGCCTGCACGCCCTGGCGAACGGGGTGGATCCGCGGCCGGTCGACACCCGCCAGATCGAGAAGAGCGCCGGACACGAGATCACGTTCGCCGACGACGTGGCCGACCCCGAGCTCGTCCGTCGTGAGCTGCTGCGGCTCTGCGACAAGGTCGCCGTGCGGATGCGCCGCTCGGGAGTGCGCTGCCGCACCGTCGCGGTGAAGGTGCGCTTCGGCGACTTCAGCACCCTCACCCGCTCCCGCACGCTCGTCGAGGCGACGGACGTGGCCCGGGTCCTCTACGAGGCCTCCTCCGCGCTCCTCGAGGCGGCCAACCCGATGCGGCGGCCCGTGCGGCTGATCGGCGTGCGCGGCGAGCAGCTGGTCGAGGGCGACGACGTCGCGTTCTCCCTGTGGAGCGACTCCGACGACTGGCGCGACGCGGAGCTCGCGGTCGACGGCGTGGCCGCCCGCTTCGGCTCCGGGGCCGTGCGTCCCGCCTCGCTCCTGTCCCGGTCGGCTCCCGAGTCGGCCAAGGGGATCGACCTCAGCGACACGCTCGCTACGCGGAACCGATCGTCAGACTGATCGGGCGGTGGTCGGAGCCGTTCGGCGGCAGGACCGCGACGGTCGCGGCGGTGACGCCGTCGGCGAGCGCGTGGTCGAGCGAGACGAGCGGCAGCAGGGACGGCCAGGTCGCCGGGAAGCCGACTCCGCCCGTGCGGACGAGGCCCGCCTCCGCCAGCACGGGAGCGAGCAGGTGGTCGTCCGTCGGCGTGTTGAAATCGCCGATGACCAGTGTCCGCTCCGACGCGTCGTCTCGAAGAGCGGTGGCGAGGTTCGAGAGCATGGTGTCCCGCTCATCGTGGTCGCCCGGCCGGAACGAGGCCAGGTGCACCACGAACAGGCGAGCGCTGCCGACCGGTGTGTCGACGTCGACGGCGAGCGCGCGCTCCCAGCCGAGACCGAGGTCGAGCGGCTGCTCGTCGGTCAGCTCGGTCCGGCTCCAGACGCCGACGGTGCTCGAGACGGACGAGTACGGGTACTCGTCGGCCAGCTCGGCGTCGACCGCGTCCACGGCGTCTCCGTCGAGCTCCTGCAGCGCGATCACGTCGGGGCCGCGGGCGGCGAGCGAGGCGGCGAGCCCACCGGCGTCGCCGCTCGTCTCGATGTTCTGGCTGACGACGGTGAACGAGCCGGAGCGCACGGCCGGCGCCGGAAGCGCGACCGGCAGCACCAGCACGCCGTAGACCATCGCCAGCACGGTGACCGCGGCCGCCGTCCGGCGCGACCGGAGGGCCGCCGCGGCCGCGATGAGGAGCAGCACGAGCAGCCCCGTCCAGGGGATCCCGACCTCGAGGACCGACAGCCAGCCGATCGGATCGGGCAGTGCGCGGTGGAAGGCGAGGAAGGCGGCGAGCACGAGGCTCGCGACCGCCACCGCGGCCGAGCGCACGGGGCGGCGGCGGGTGCGGGCGGACATCCGTCGATCATGACAGCAGGTGCCCGGAGGTCCATGGACGAGTCCTGTGCGCCCCGGCGGGCCGCTTGTCGCCGCGGAGAGCCGCGGAGTACCGTCGCACCATGCCCAACATCGCAGTCTCCCTGGCCGACACCGTCACCACCGCGGGTACCGCGACGATCTACGGCGAGCCCGTCACCGTCGACGGCGTCTCGCTCGTCCCCGTCGCCCTCCGCTGGTTCGGCTTCGGCGGAGGAAGCGGCTCCGAGGACGGCCAGGAGGGCGGCGGCGGAGGCGGCGGCGCCACGGTCATCCCGATCGGCGCGTACATCAAGGACGACCTCGGCCTGCGGTTCCAGCCGAACGTTATCTCGGTCCTCGCCGTCGGCATCCCCTTCGTGTGGGTGACCGGCAAGGCCCTCGCGCGCATCATCCGCGCCCTCAAGAAGTAGCCGGAACGGCCCCGCGTCAGCTGGCGCGCTGCTGGCGCGCGGGGTACCACTTCTTCTTCGTCCGGCCGAAGCCGACGATCAGACGCTCGGCGTCGTCCGGCCGGCGGGGGTCGTAGATCACCGCGGCGGGCTCACCGGCCATCCACGCGTCCCCCCGCTTCAGCGGGTACTTCTGCGCGCGCTTCTCCACACCCTCGGCGGTCCGGTAGACGACCAGGAGCCTGCCCAGATCCCGTGCCGAATCGCGATCGCCGCGTGCCGGATCCGGCCCGACGACGCGCGCCGGCACCCGCGTGCCGTAGCTGAGCAGCTCGCGGCGGATCCGCGCACGGCGCTGCCAGAGCAGGGCCTGCAGCAGGACGATCAGCAGCACGGCCAGGACGACGACCACCGACCACGACATGACGTCTATGATTGCCGACGAACACGGGAGTCCGGTGCACCGGGCTGAGAGGAAGGCAGCAGCCTTCGACCGTCGAACCTGATCTGGGTCATGCCAGCGAAGGAACGTTTCGATCTCCTCTTACCAACCCGTGCCCTCCATTCGCTTCCACGAAAGGGCACGTCAGTGCAGAACACGAACGCGCAGAACACGAACGCGCAGAACACGAACGCGCAGAACACGAACGCGCAGAACCTCACCTCCTCCGCCCCGGCTCGGCGCGATCTGCGCTGGCGGGTCGTCGACATCGTGGTGGCGAGCGTCGTCGCCGTCGCGAGCGGGATCGTCTTCTGGGCCTGGGGCCTGGCGACGAACGTCCTCGGCCTCGCCTTCGAGTTCCTGCCCGGGCTCGGCGGGCTCCTCGGCGGCGGCTGGCTCTTCGCCGGCGTCCTCGGCGGCCTGATCATCCGCAAGCCCGGAGCCGCGCTCTACACCGAGCTGGTCGCCGCGGCCGTGTCGGCTCTGATCGGCACCCAGTGGGGCTTCACCGTGCTGATCTCCGGACTCGTGCAGGGACTTGGCGCGGAGATCGTCCTGGCGCTCTTCCTCTACCGCAGCGGCCGTCCGCTCGTCGCGATGCTGGCCGGTGCCGGTGCCGGGCTGGCCCTCGCGATCAACGACCTGCTGTCGTACTACGCCGTCAACGACGCGCTCTTCAAGACCGTCTACGTCGCCTCCTCGATCGTCTCGGGCGCGCTCCTGGCCGGGCTGCTGTCCTGGTTCGCGGTGCGGGGGCTCGCGGCCTCGGGAGCGCTGGACCGCTTCGCCTCCGGGCGCGAGGGCCGGACGGTCGAGGGAGCCGGCGCGGGCGCTCGATGAGCGGCGCTTCCGTCCGGGCGCGGGGCTGGAGCTGGCGGCACGCGGGACGCTCCCGCGACGCCCTCTCCGGCCTCGATCTCGCGCTGGAGCCGGGGGAGCGCGTGCTGCTCCTCGGCCCCTCCGGCGCGGGAAAGAGCACGCTGCTGCACGCCCTGGCCGGCGTCCTCGGCGGGGAGGAGGACGGCTCCGCGGCGGGCGAGCTCGAGATCGACGGAGCCGCGCCGCTCACCCGGCGCGGTGTCGCGGGGCTCGTGCTGCAGGATCCGGACACTCAGGCGGTCCTGGCGCGGGTCGGCGACGACGTCGCGTTCGCCTGCGAGAACCTCGGCGTGCCGCGCGAGGAGATCCCCGCGCGGGTGCGGGAGGCGCTCGGCGACGTCGGTCTCGACGTGCCGTTGGACCACTCCACCTCGGCGCTCTCGGGCGGGCAGAAGCAGAGGCTCGCCCTGGCGGGTGTGCTCGCCATGCGTCCGCGGCTCCTGCTCCTCGACGAGCCCACCGCCAACCTCGATCCGGACGGTGTACGCGAGGTGCGGGCGGCGGTGGAGCGCACGGCCGCCCGCACGGGGGCGACGCTGATCGTCGTCGAGCACCGGGTCGACGTGTGGGTCGGCCTCGTCGACCGGGTCGTGGTGCTCGGGCGGGACGGCGCGGTCGTCGCCGACGGCGCTCCGGTCGAGGTCCTCGATCGAACGCACGACGTGCTCCGCGCCTCCGGCGTCTGGCTGCCCGGTGACACCCCCGCCCGGCGCGGGGCGAGCGTGCTGCCCTCGCCCGCCGCCCTGAGCGCGCACGACCTCGCCATCGGCCGGCCCGTCCTCGGGCGCCGCCGCTCGACCATCGTGGCCTCGGGGCTCGAGCTCGCCGTCGACTCCGCGCGGGCCACGGCCGTGCTGGGACCCAACGGCGCGGGGAAGTCGACCCTCGCGCTCACGCTGGCCGGTCTCCTGCCGCCGGTCGCGGGGCGGGTGACCGCCTCCGAGTCGCTCCGCGCCGGTGCGGGCCCCGAGCCGATCCGCTGGACCTCGGCTCAGCTCGCCGGACGGATCGCGATGGTGTTCCAGGAGCCGGAGCACCAGTTCCTCACCGCTCGCGTGCGCGCCGAGCTCGCGCTAGGCGCCCGCGACGAGGCGGAGCGGCATCGGGCGGAGGAGCTCCTGGAGCGCCTCGGCCTCGCGCACCTCGCCGACGCCAACCCGTTCACCCTCTCCGGAGGCGAGAAGCGGCGCCTGGCCGTCGCGTCCGCCCTCACCCGGTCGCCGTCCGTGCTCGTCCTCGACGAGCCGACGTTCGGGCAGGACCGCCTGACCTGGGAGGTGCTCGTCGAGCTCCTCGCCGAGCAGCGCGACGCGGGCACGGCGGTGCTCGCCGTCACCCACGACGAGGCGCTGGTCGCCGCCCTCGCCGACTCGGTCGTCACCCTCGGCGCCCGCGAGGCGGTGTCGGGATGACGCTCCTCGACTCCGTTCCCGCGCGCAGCCGGATCGCCCGAGCCAACCCGGTCGCCAAGCTCCTCGCCAGCCTGGTCATCGCGTTCGCGCTCCTCCTCACGGTCGATGCGGTCTCCGCGGCGACGGCGCTGGCGCTCGAGCTGCTGGTTCTGCCCTTCGCGGGGCTCCGGGCGGGCGAGCTCGTGCGGCGGACGGCTCCCGTCTGGATCGCGGCTCCGCTCGCCGGCCTCTCGACTGTTCTCTACGGTCGCGACACCGGCGCCGTCTTCGCGGAGTTCCTCATCGTCTCGGTCACAGAGGGATCCGTCGCCCTCGGGCTGGCCATCGCGCTGCGCGTCCTGGCGATCGGACTGCCGAGCGTGGTCCTCATCGCCACCACCGACCCGACGGACCTGGCGGACGGCCTGGCGCAGATCCTGCGCCTGCCCTCGCGCTTCGTGCTCGGCGCTCTCGCCGGCATGCGGCTCGTCGGTCTGCTCGTCGACGACTGGCGCACCCTGTCGATGGCCCGCCGGGCCCGCGGGGTCGCCGACGGCCGCGGGCCCATCGAGGCGCTCCGCAGCCTCGCGGCCCGCACGTTCTCGCTGCTCGTGCTGGCCATCCGGCGGGGGAGCAGGCTCGCGACGGCGATGGAGGCGAAGGGCTTCGGCTCCGGCGTCCCGCGCACCTGGGCGCGGCAGTCGCGCCTCGGAGCCGGCGACCTCCTGCTGCTCGCGGGCGGAGTGCTGATCGCTGCCGTCGCCGTGACCGCCGCCGTCGTCACCGGCTCCTGGAGCTTCGTCCTGCATGGCTGAGCGGATCCTGCCGCTGACGGATCGGACGGCGGGCGACCTCGCCCGCTCCGTGATCGCGCGGCGTCGTCGGACGGTGCTGCTGGACGGACCGAGCGGCTCCGGCAAGTCGACGTTCGCGCGCGCGCTGGTCGAGCAGCTCCGTCTCGCGCCGGCGGCATCGTCGGTCGCGCTCGTGCGGATGGACGACCTCTACCCCGGCTGGACGGGCCTGGACCGGGCGTCGCGGGAGACGGCCGCGACGCTCGTCCGCCCCCACGGCCTCGGCCTCGCGGCGCACTGGCGGCCCTGGAACTGGGCCGCGGGGACGACGGCCGGGCGCCGCGTCGTCCGCGAGACGCTTCTGGTGCTGGAGGGCTGCGGGTCGGCCGGCGCCGCCGCGCGTCGCTACGCCGATCTGGTGGTCTGGCTCGAGGCCGACGACGAGGTGCGGCGCGTGCGCGCGCTCGAGCGCGACGGCGAGCTCTTCGCTCCGCACTGGGACGCCTGGGACCGCGACTTCCGCTCCTACTGCGCTCGGGAGCGGCCCCGGGAGAACGCCGACCTCGTGCTGGACACGGGCGGCGGGGGAGCGGTGCGCGGCTGAGGGGTCCACTCCGAGCGCTGCGACGCGCGGATGCCGGTGAGAGGCTCGCCCTCGGCGGTGATCAGGCCCAGCCGAGCTCGTGCAGCCGGTCGTCGTCGATGCCGTAGAAGTGGGCGATCTCGTGGACGAGCGTGACGTGGATCTCGTCGCGCAGCGCGTCCAGATCGTCGCACGCGGCGAGGTGCGGCTCGCGGAACAGCACGATGCGGTCGGGCATCTCGCCGAAGCCGTAGCGCTCGCGCTCGGTGAGGGCGACGCCGTCGTAGTAGCCGAGCAGATCCAGGGTCCCGTCCTCGGGCCGGTCCTCCACGACGAACACGACGTTGTCGAGCCCGTCGACCATGTCGTCCGGGAGCGCGTCGAGCTCGGAGATCACCAGGGCTTCGAAGGCGTCCTCGTCCAGCTCGAGCATCCGGGACCTCTCTGCGTCGGCGATCGCTGCCGGTCGCCGGATGTGCGAAGAGGCCCGGAGTCGGAACTCCGGGCCTCTTCCGCTGCATGCACAGCCACTGGGGTGAGTAACGGGGCTCGAACCCGCGACCTCCTAGACCACAACCAGGCGCTCTGCCAACTGAGCTATACCCACCAGGAGCGTGTTCCGGCGGGGTGACCCGCCGAAGCAACTGTACGAGAGTACTACATCCGCGAGGCGAACTCGTCCACGACGGCGGCCGACACGGCCTGCACCTCGGCGGTGCTCGGCCCCGGCTGCTCCACGAACACGGCACGGCGGTAGTACTGCAGCTCTCGGATGCTCTCGAGGATGTCGGCGAGAGCGCGGTGTCCGCCGTGCTTCTTGGGCGCGTTGAAGTAGATGCGCGGGAACCAGCGCCGTGCCAGCTCCTTGATCGTGCTGACATCGACGTTGCGGTAGTGCAGGTGGCCGTCGAGGCGCGGCATGAACTTCGCGAGGAAGGCGCGGTCGGTGCCGATCGAGTTGCCGGCGAGGGGGGCCTGCTGGTCCGCCGGGACGTGCTTCAGCACGTACTCCAGCACCTCGTACTCGGCCTCCGCGACGCTGACGCCGGAGGGGATCTCGACCAGCAGCCCGGAGGTCTCGTGCATCGACCGGACGAAGTCGCCCATGTTCTCGAGCGCGGTCGCGTCGGGCCGGATGACGAGGGAGAGCCCCTCGTCGAGCGGGTTCAGCTCGAAGTCGGTGACGACGACGGCGATCTCGACGAGCTCGTCGACGGAGAGGTCGAGCCCCGTCATCTCGCAGTCGATCCAGACAAGACGGTCGGGGGCGCTACTCATGCGGGGCAGTCTATCGGCGGCCGCCGACACCCGGTCCGGCCGTCCCGCTCCTCCTACACTGGACCCTCGTGATCACGCTCGCCTGCTGCCTCCTGATCGTCAACGCCGTGTGGAACGCGATCGTCTGGCCGCCCTTCCTCCGCCGCGTCCGCAAGGACCCGCGGGCGCGCGACGCGGACGGCCGCGCGACGACCTTCCTCCGCGTGCACACGGTGCTCATCGGCGTGTCGCTCGCCCTCGCCGTGGTCTCCCTGGTCGTGGGAGTGCTGGGACTCGTCCGGGGCGCCTAGGCCCCGGCGGGCGCGGCCTCTGCGCTTCGGTATCGTGGTCGCAGTCCGCCCCCGTAGCTCAGCGGATAGAGCAGGAGCCTTCTAATCTCTTGGTCGCAGGTTCGATTCCTGCCGGGGGCACCATCGGATCGGGAGCGCGCCGGTCGCCGTCCCTAGTCTTGTCCCGGTGGCGTGCGGATCAGCGTCGACGCCTCGCGCCCGTCCTTCGACCGCGTCGCGGCCTCTCCTCGGGCGGCGCTGCGCTCCTCCGAGGAGTGACGCCCGGCACTCACGGGGTTTTCCTCCGCTCCGGTGACCCTCGGACGAGGACTCGCGGTCGCTCCACCAGTAACACACCGGCAAATCGGAGGCAACACCGGCGTGTTTCCCACCCGAAGTCGTTTGAGTGTCATTCAGGCACCTAGTCTTGGGGTGTCCGGAATTACAACGACGTAACGAACGGAGGTACGACCATGCTGCTCCTCGCCATCCTCGGTGGAATCGCCGTCGCGTGGACGATCGTCGCGGCGCCCCTCGCCGTACTGGTCGGCCGAGTCGCCCGTGCACGTGATGCACACAGCTAGTCAGTACACGCACCGCCCGCACCACGGAGAAGGCCCCGATCGCACTCGCGATCGGGGCCTTCTTCTCGTGGTCGGGAGCACTCAGACCGAGCTGCGCTCCTGGCCTCGGTCGTCGTCCGAGGCGGACCGCTCGAACCGGGCCTCGTCCGCCCGGACGACCGCCTCGTCGTCGACCGGCACGCCGTCGCGGTCTCCGTCGGCCGGAGCCGACGGCGTCGCGTCGTGCTCCGCGTCCGGCTGCGGCTGGGCGGCAGGAGCCGAGCGCTGCGGGTCGACGGGCGGCAGCTCCTCCACGGGACGCCCGCGCGACGGCACCTCCAGGCGGTCGACGTCGGCGAGCAGGCGGCGGGTCTCCTCCTGCGAGGCGTCCCCGGCCGACGCGGGGAGGACGATCGTGGGCGTCTGCGGGGCTGCAGAGCCGGAGGCGGAGCCCGCGCCGACGACGACCGGTGCGACGGCGGTCGGTGCGGCGGCCGGGGGAGCGGTGCGCTGGGGAGCGGCCTCGGCGGTGCTCGCGGCCCGATCGGACGACGGAGCGGACTCGGCGGAGCGGTCTCGACCCGTCTCCGAGAAGCGCCAGCGCTCGAGGTCGGCGAGGAAGGCCTTCCGGGCGCGCCCGGGCTTGTCCCGCCACTGCACGAGGCGGTCGCGGAACTCGCCCACGCTCGCCTGCGTCTGGTAGCCGCCGGTGCTCGACGTGTGCTTCAGCTCGGCGAGCTCGTGAGCGACCCAGTTGGCCGCGACTCCGGAGCCCTTGACGGGCAGGAGGCGCAGGTGCGTCTCGGCCTGCGCGGAAGCGCGGTCGCTGAGGACGCGCTCCGGGCTGCTGAGGACGTTCCAGGCCGAGGCGTCGACCGCGGCGTCGACGAGCGTCGCGATGACCGCGTTCTTCCGCTCGTGATCCTGCTGACGGATGAGGCGCGCGATGGACGCTCGGAAGACGGAGGCGATCACGATCGCTCCGACCACCACGGCCAGCAGGACCACAGCGGCCGTGAAGACCGCCTGGTGTCCGTCGCTCGTGCGGATCCAGGACATGAACTCGTTCCACCACTGCATGGGGCGAACGCTATCCGGGGCGGTCGCCGCGGCCCGGTCGGCACGCCGCCGACCGGGCGGATCGGCGCGTCAGGCGACGCGGAAGACCTCGATCGCGTCGTCGACGCTCCAGAACTCGCCGAGCTCAGCGCCGGCGGGCATGCCCGCCCGCAGCAGCCGGGCGCGGTACCGCTCGCCGAGCGGATCCTCGACCAGCTCGATGTGGCCGACGACGGCACCCGAGCCGGTGCTCACGCGCCACAGCCGGGCGTTGACCCGGGTGAGCGTCGGCGGGGTGCGGGTGGCGTGCAGCGTGGACAGGGACATCGGTTCCTCCTGCTCGAGTCTCGGAGCACCCACCGGCCGAGTGCTGTCGCAGACTACGGCCGACCACCGACATCCCCGCCGGGGCGTCAGCGCAGGGTCGTGCCGTGCACCGCGAACTCCTCGATCGCGTCGATCTCCTCCTGCGAGAGGGGGCCGGCGTCCAGCGCGGCGACGTTCTGCTCGAGCTGCGCGACGCTCGACGCTCCGATGATGGCGCTCGTGACGGTGGGCACCCGGAGCACCCAGCTCAGGGCGAGCTGGGCCAGCGACTGGCCGCGCTGCTGCGCGATCGCGTTCAGGCCGCGGGCGCGCGTCAGGTACGCCTCGTCGATCCGGTCGGAGGAGAGGAAGCGCGACGTCGCCGCACGGGACCCCTCCGGCACGGTGCCGTCGAGGTAGCGGTCCGTCAGGAGCCCCTGCGCCAGCGGCGAGAAGACGATGCAGCCGGTGCCGAGCTCGTCGAGCACGGGGAAGAGGCCGTCCTCGGGTCCGCGGTCGAAGAGCGAGTAGCGGGGCTGGTGCAGGAGGAGCGGCACTCCGCTGCCCGCCAGTGCCGCCTGCGCGGCCCGGGTCTGCTCGGGCGAGTAGTTCGAGATGCCGGCGTAGAGCGCCTTGCCCGACTCCACCGCCGAGACGAGAGCGCCCATGGTCTCCTCGATCGGAGTCTCCGGGTCCGGCCGGTGCGAGTAGAAGACGTCCACGTAGTCGACGCCGATCCGCTGCAGGCTCTGGTCGAGCGAGGAGAGCAGGTACTTGCGCGAGCCGCCGTCCCCGTACGGGCCGGGCCACATGTCGTATCCGGCCTTGGACGAGATGACGATCTCGTCGCGGTACGGGCGGAGGTCCTCCGCGAGGATGCGGCCGAAGGCCGTCTCGGCGGCGCCGTAGGGCGGTCCGTAGTTGTTCGCGAGGTCGAAGTGGGTGACGCCCAGGTCGAACGCGCGGCGGAGGATCGCGCGCTGCGTGTCGAGGGAGCGGTCGGATCCGAAGTTGTGCCAGAGGCCCAGCGACAGGGCGGGCAGCAGCAGGCCGCTCCGTCCGGTGCGTCGGTAGTCCATGCGGTCGTAGCGGGCGGGGGCGGCGTCGTAGCTCACGCCGCGACTCTATTGCAGGGGGCGGATCCGCGGAATGCAGGGGGCGGTGAGCGTGTTGGACCGACTGACGCCTCCGGCACCCCGGACGCGTCGACGCGACAGGAAGTGAGTCACACGCAATGCGCACATTCGTACTCGCCGGAGGATGCTTCTGGTGTCTGGACGCCGTCTACCGCGTCCTCGACGGCGTGACCGACGTCGTCTCCGGCTACACCGGCGGCCGCACGACCGAGCCCGACTACGAGGACGTCTGCTCCGGGCGCACCGGCCACGCCGAGGCCGTCGCCGTCACCTTCGACCCCGAGGTCATCCCCGAGCAGGTCGTCCTCGACGTCTTCTTCACCCTGCACGACCCGCGACAGCTGAACCGCCAGGGCAACGACGTCGGCACGCAGTACCGCTCGGCGATGTTCTACTCCTCCGACGAGGAGAAGGAGCTGTTCGAGACCGCGCGCGACCGTGCGTCCGAGTGGTGGGACGGCCCGATCGTCACCGAGATCTCGCCGCTGGGCGTCTACTACCCCGCCGAGGACTACCACCAGGACTTCTTCGCGAAGAACCCGGGCCAGGGCTACTGCATGGCGGTCGCACTGCCCAAGGTGAACAAGATCCGCAAGTCCTACTCGAGGTACATCACCGCGTCGTAACGCTCCTCCACAGGGGACGATCGCTCGTCCTCTCCCCAGAAGGGCCCGCCTCCACCTCGGAGGCGGGCCCTTCGTCGCGACACTGGCCCTGCGGCGCCCGAGCGGTACCAGCCCCCTCCGCCCGGGCGCCGTGCCCGTCGCAGCCGTGGCGGGGCAGGAGTAGAGAGGACACGACCATGACCGACACGCTGACCGTCATCGGGACCATCGGCACCGAGCCCCGGAGCATCGACACCTCCAGCGGCACCGCGATGACCAGCTTCCGGCTCGCCTCGACGCAGCGGCGCTACGACCGCTCGGAGCAGCGCTGGGTCGACGTCTCGACCAATTGGTACACCGTCACCGCGTTCAACGGCCTGGCCGGCAACGCGCTGTCCTCCCTGTCGCGCGGCGACCGGATCCTGGTCACCGGGCGGCTCGGGGTGAGGGCCTGGGAGGCGGGAGGCAAGGCCGGTACCGATGTGGTCCTCACGGCCGAGGGCATCGGGCACGACCTCGCCTGGGGGACCAGCAGCTTCACGAAGACCGTCGGGCGCGCCTCTGCTCCCGCCCCCGCCGCCGAGCCCGCGTGGAGCGAGGAGGCGCCGCGCGAGGGCGCCGCGGCGGGGGACTGGAGCGCGTCGGGCCATGACCGCGGTGATGCCGTGCCCGAGCCGCCGGTGGCGGCGGGCGTCGGCGGAGGCGCTCCCGGTCTCTCGGTAGGATCCGGGGAGACCCCGTTCTGATCCGGGGGACCGGAGCGAGAGCCGTCCCGGTCGGGAGGAGCCGGGCGTGACACGGAACCGAGCGGCCCGCATCGCGCTCGTGCTCGGCGGTCTCGCCGTCTGCCTCTCCGGTTGCACGTCGCCGTCGGCGCCGGACGCCGTGGTGTCCTCCTCCGCGGCCGAGGCGCCGGCACCGGCGGAGTCCGCCGCACCCGTCGCCTTCGTGCCGGGCGGGACGACGGAGCAGAACCTCCCCGTGTTCGAGCAGACCCTTCGCGCGGCGGCCGAGCCCGATCCGGAGGTGAGCGGCTCCAGCGTGGTCGACGCGCTCGTCGCGGCGGGGTTCTCCCGCGAGTCGATGCAGCTGACAGCGGACGAGACCTCGGTCGGACTCGACGCGGACTCGGTGCAGGTCTCCGTCAAGCTCGGGGAGTCGTGCCTCATCGGCCAGTACGGCCCGAAGAGCGGCGGGGTGCGGGCGGTGATCGCGGCACCGATCGCGACCGGCGCGTGCCTGGTCGGCCGGACCGTACCGATCCAGCGCTGACGCGCTCGCCTCGACCGGGGTCCGCTCCGCCATGCGCCCCCGTCGGGGTCGGAAAGGACGAAAGGATCCTCGACAGGGCCCCTCGCCCGTCGAGTCCGAGAGCGCCCGGTGTTGGCCCGACGCTCCTGCAGGACCACTCCGACCGGTGCGGATCCGAGCGTGAGCACAGCCTCGTGCGGGCGGACCGGTCGACGATCCCGGTGGTCGGCGGCGCCCTCCCCTCCCCGGGACGCCGCTCCGCACGGTTAGGCTGCCCTGACCGACACGTGGGCCCCAGCGCGGGCACCGCGACGGACGTGCCGACGGGAGTGCTCGGCACGAGGACCACGACGAGGGGGAACTCGCCATGACCACATCCCGACCGCAGACGACGACGCGAGCGAGGTGGAGGCGCGCCGCCATCGCGGTCGCGAGCACGGCAGCCGTCGTCCTCGGAGTGACGACAGGAGCCGGAGCGGCCGCCGCCGAGCAGGAGCGTCTGTCCGCGCAGGTCAGTCCCTATAACTGGTCGACGACGGAGACCTTCTCGGCCGCCCAGACCGCTGCCGTCGCGGGCGACGTCACCGGGCTCGACGTCACGCTCTCCGACTCCGCTCGGCCGACGGGACCGTACCCGGCGTTCACGACCTACAACTGGGCCATCGGGGACTACGACCTCGCCGGGTCGGCGACCCTCGCGTCCGGAAGTCGCAGCTTCCGCATCGACCTGAAGCAGCCCCTCGCCTCGTTCGGCAGTGGAACCGTCGCTCTGCAGATCACTGCGCAGAAGCAGCCGATCAAGAACCCCGAGGAGCCGATCGGCCAGCCGGTCGACAGCGGCTACGAGCTGACCACGTCGGCCACCCTCTCCGTCGCCGAAGCCTCCGGCAGCGGCGGCGTCGGCGGGGTCGACCTCAGCGGGACCGCGCAGACGCTGCAGCGGAGCGCCGCGTACTTCGCGTACAAGAAGGACGTCGACGTCGTGGAGGTCAAGGGCGGCGACACCGTCGTCCTCGAGTCCAACCGGGACGGCTTCTACGACCTCCAGGGGCTCGCCGCCTACGTCGGTCCCAGCAGGACCGAGCGGATCCCCGCCCAGGTGGTCGCGGACAACGATCAGTCCAAGGTCACCGTGACGATCCCGTCCAGCGCCTACGACGCCTACAAGGACCGCGTGAGCAGCCTGCTCCAGGTCACCGGCATCAGCAACGGCAGGGTGGAGCAGCCCCGCGGAGCGACCATCACGTCGGACGCCGCAGTCCGCGTCACGGGAAGCGGAGCCACCACCCCGCCGGTCACGCCGACCCCGACGGCCACCGCGACCACCCCGCCGGTCACGCCGACCCCGACCACTCCTCCGGTCACGCCCACGCCGACCGCAACGCCGACCGCCCCGCCCGCCGGCTCGCCGGTCGTCTCGCGCATCTCGGGCACCGACCGTCAGGGCACCGCGGTCGAGGTGTCCAAGCGCACCTTCCCGGCGAACGTCCCCGTCGTCTACGTCGCCACCGGGCAGAACTTCCCGGACGCGCTCAGCGCCGGACCCGCCGCGGCCAAGGCGGGCGGGCCGCTGCTCCTGGTCGACCGCGACTCGATGAGCCAGGTCGTCCGCACCGAGCTGACGCGTCTCAAGCCCGCGAAGATCGTCGTCGTCGGCTCCGAGCTCAGCGTCGGCAGCCAGGTCTACAACGACCTGGCCGCGTATGCGCCGAAGGGGAAGACCACGCGCATCGGCGGAGTCGACCGCTACGACACCTCGAAGCTGATCCTCCAGGACGCCTTCAGGGGCGGCTCCCCGATGGCCTGGCTGGCCACGGGCGAGAAGTTCCCCGACGCCCTGAGCGCCAGCGCCGCAGCCGGCGCGAATCGCGCTCCGGTGGTGCTGACCAATGGAACCGGCTCCACGGTGGACCCCCTCACCCAGCAGATCATCAGCGGCCTCAAGGTCAGTAGCTTGACGATCGCGGGCTCGACGCTCTCGGTCAGCGCCGGCATCGAGCGCTCGATCACGGGCCCCGTGATCACCCGCATCGGCGGGACCGACCGGTACGACACCTCGGAGAAGCTGAACAAGGCGGCCTTCACCTCGGCGACGACCGTCTACCTCGCGACCGGTGAGAAGTTCCCCGACGCCCTGGCCGGAGCCACGGCGGCGGGCTACACCCGGAGCCCGCTCTTCGCGGTCCAGCCCACCTGCGTGCCCCGGGCGGTCCTCGCCGACATCACCGCGTCCAAGGCGACGCAGGTGATCCTGCTCGGCAGCACGGACACGCTGTCCGAGGCGGTGGAGCGCCTGACGCCCTGCAGCTGATCCGCACCGTCGTCCGCTGACGCGATCCGCCCTCCCCACCGGCCCGGCCGGAGCGGAGGGCGGTCCGCGTTCAGGCGCTCCCTCCGACGCGGACCGGCGAGTTCCCGTTATCCTCGACTGGTGCGGACGGTCCCGCGGCCTGCGCTCCGCGTCGGCCGGGGCCCGGCGTCCCGCCCCGGTCCGAGCCTCCGTCAGCGCCTCCGCGCGGAGCAGGGGACCGGCGGGCGACCCGACTCCGCGCAGACCGACGGACTTGAGGACTGGGCATGGCTGAATACATCTACTCGATGGTGCGCGCGCGGAAGGCGGTCGGCGACAAGCTGATCCTGGACGACGTCACCATGTCGTTCCTGCCGGGAGCGAAGATCGGCGTGGTCGGGCCCAACGGCGCCGGCAAGTCGACGATCCTGAAGATCATGGCGGGGCTGGACACGCCGAGCAACGGCGAGGCGCGGCTCAGCCCGGGCTACACCGTCGGCATCCTTATGCAGGAGCCCGAGCTCGACGAGACCAAGACGGTACTCGAGAACGTCCAGGAGGGCGTGGGCGAGATCAAGGGCAAGATCGACCGCTTCAACGAGATCTCCCTCGCGATGGCCGACCCGGACGCCGACTTCGACAGTCTCCTCGCCGAGATGGGGACCCTGCAGGAGGCGATCGACGCCGCCGACGCCTGGGACCTGGACTCGCAGCTGGAGCAGGCGATGGACGCGCTGCGCACCCCGCCGGGGGACTCCCTCGTCACCAACCTCTCGGGTGGCGAGAAGCGCCGCGTGGCGCTCACCAAGCTCCTCCTGCAGAAGCCCGACCTGCTGCTGCTCGACGAGCCCACCAACCACCTCGACGCCGAGAGCGTGCTCTGGCTCGAGCAGTTCCTCTCGAAGTACCCCGGCGCCGTGCTCGCCGTCACCCACGACCGGTACTTCCTCGACAACGTCGCGGAGTGGATCGCCGAGGTCGACCGCGGCCACCTCTACCCCTACGAGGGCAACTACTCGACGTACCTCGAGAAGAAGAGCGCCCGCCTGGAGGTCCAGGGCAAGAAGGACGCCAAGCTCGCCAAGCGGCTCACCACCGAGCTCGACTGGGTGCGCAGCAACGCCAAGGGCCGTCAGGCCAAGTCGAAGGCGCGCCTGGCGCGCTACGAGGAGATGGCGGCCGAGGCCGAGAAGACGCGCGTGCTCGACTTCGAGGAGATCGTCATCCCGGTGGGCCCACGTCTCGGCTCCCAGGTCATCGACGCGAAGAAGCTGCACAAGCAGTTCGGCGAGCGCGTCCTCATCGACGACCTCAGCTTCACGCTGCCCCGCAACGGCATCGTCGGCGTCATCGGCCCGAACGGCGTCGGCAAGACAACGCTCTTCAAGACGATCGTGGGCTTCGAGCCGCTCGACTCGGGCGACCTGAAGATCGGCGAGACGGTCGACATCTCCTACGTCGACCAGAGCCGCGGCGGCATCGACCCGCAGAAGAACCTGTGGGAGGTCGTCTCCGACGGGCACGACTACATCACCGTCGGGAAGACCGAGATCCCCTCCCGCGCCTACGTCTCGCAGTTCGGCTTCAAGGGCCCGGACCAGCAGAAGAAGGCCGGCGTCCTCTCCGGTGGCGAGCGGAACCGCCTCAACCTCGCGCTGACGCTCAAGCAGGGCGGCAACCTGCTCCTGCTCGACGAGCCCACCAACGACCTGGACGTCGAGACCCTGGGCAGCCTCGAGAACGCGCTCCTCGAGTTCCCGGGCTGCGCCGTGGTGATCACGCACGACCGGTGGTTCCTCGACCGCATCGCGACCCACATCCTCGCCTACGAGGGCACCGAGGAGGATCCGGCCAACTGGTACTGGTTCGAGGGCAACTTCGAGGCGTACGAGGAGAACAAGATCGAGCGCCTCGGCCCGGACGCGGCGAAGCCGCACCGCTCCGCGTACCGCAAGCTCACCCGCGACTGATGCGCCTGCACGTCGCCATCCCGCTGCGCTGGTCGGACTTCGACGCCTACGCGCACGTGAACAACGCCGAGATGCTGCGCCTGCTCGAGGAGGCGCGCATCCAGGCGTTCTGGAAGCCGGACTCGCCGCAGCCCGGCGGGATGGCGACGGCGGTACTCGACGCACGCCCGGGCGCCGAGTCGATCAGCCTCATCGCCCGGCAGGAGATCGAGTACCTCGCGCCGATCCCGTACATGCGCGCGCCGATCGACGTGGAGCTGTGGATCGGGCGGATCGGCGGGGCGAGCCTCGAGGTCTGCTACGAGCTCTACTCGCCCGCCGGCGTCGTCCCGCGGGTGCTCTTCACGAGGGCGGCCACCACTCTGGTGCTGGTCACGGCCGCGACGGGCAGGCCCCAGCGAATCCCGGAGGAGCTCCGCGAGGCGTGGGGCCCCTACGTCGAGGAGCCCATCACCTTCTCGAAGCGGGGCTGAGCTCAGCCCAGGGGGACGCGGACCATGCCCTCCTGGGCGACGCTCGCCACGAGCACGCCCTCCTGCGTGTAGATGCGCCCGAGCGAGAGCCCGCGTCCGCCGGACGCGCTCGGCGCCTCCTGCACGTAGAGGAGCCACTGGTCCACGCGCGCGGCGCGGTGCCACCACATCGCGTGGTCGAGGCTCGCGATCCGCAGGCCCGGCGTCGTCCACGCCGCACCGTGCCGGCGGAGCGTGGATTCGAGGATCGTGTAGTCGCTCGCGTAGGCGAGGGCGGCGCGGTGCAGCATCGGATCGTCCGGCAGCGGTCCGAGCGAGCGCATCCACACGCTCTGGTGCGCGACCCGCTCGGGGTCGGCCCGGAGGTACACCGGCTGCTCGACGTGCCGCACGTCGAAGGGGCGCTGCGTGGCCCAGAAGCTGCCGACCGGGTGGTCGACCCCCGCGAGGATCTCAGCGGTGCTCGGCAGCGACTCCGGGTCGGGGATCCCCTCCGGCATCGGCGCCTGGTGATCGAGGCCCTCGTCCTCGGTCTGGAACGAGGCGATCATCGAGAGGATGGGGCGTCCGTTCTGGTAGGCCTGCGTCCGACGGGTGCAGAAGGAGCGGCCGTCGTGGATCCGGTCGACCGAGAACGTGATCGGCAGGGAGACGTCCCCGGGGCGGAGGAAGTACCCGTGCATCGAGTGCACGGAGCGCCCCTCGACGGTGCGACCGGCCGCGATGAGCGACTGCGCGAGGACCTGGCCGCCGAAGACCCGCCCCTCGGGCATCCACTGCGAGGGACCCGTCGAGATGTCCTCGCTGGTGCGGGCGCCGGTGTCCGTCAGGTCGAGCGCGGTGAGGAACGAGGACAGGGGATCGGGCACGGTACCTCCGGGGTGTCGGGCGGTCGGGCGAGCGGCCTCGGGTAAGTTTATCGACGCGATGAGTTCGTCCTTCTCCCTGGCGGATCCGCCCAGCCTGTCGGATCTGCGCGTCTTCCTCGGCCGTTCGGCCCGGGTCGAGGACGGTGCGGTCCGGCTCCTCGCCGACGACCACGTGCTGGCCGCCTACACGCCGATCCTCCAGCCCCGCGGTCTGCTCGACCGCTCCGCGACCGTGCTGGGCCTGCGCGTCTTCGCGCTCGACGAGCCCGCCGGCTTCGACCGGGTCGTGCCGATCCGTGCGCTGTCGGACCGCCTCGCCCGCCTGCAGTGGGAGCCGGGCGGAGCGGACGGCAAGCCGGTCGTCCTGCCCGACGGCGACGACGCGACGGCGGGGCCCTGGGCGGGCGTCTCCCCGCCCCGCGGCGGCTGGACCCGGCGCGAGCCCGTGGACCCGGGCTTCCTGGAGCGCGTCGCGCGCGAGGGGATCGACGAGATCGCGGCGGCCGTCGGCTCCGAGACGGGCGAGCAGATCGTCGGCCGCGTGCGGTCGAGCGTCTGGGGCCGCCCGCTCGACGGCCTCGAGGACGTCCCGGCGGGAGCGGCGTTCGCCCTCTTCGCGCTCGGGTTCCTCGGCGCCGACGACCCGGTCGCCCTGCTCGAGAGCGGCGCCTGGCGCCGCCTCACCTCACGGCGCGGACACGTGCTGGTCCGCACCCCGGGCTGAGCGGCTACTCCTCGAAGGTGTTCACCATCGCGTGGGCGGCGCGCTCCAGGTAGTCCCAGAGCAGGGCGTCGTCGGCCGGAGCGAGCTCGAGATCGTCGACGGCCGTCCGCATGTGCTGGAGCCAGTGGTCGCGGGCCTCGGGGTTGATCCGGAACGGCTGGTGCCGCATCCGCAGGCGCGGGTGGCCGCGCTCCTCGCTGTAGGTGCCCGGACCGCCCCAGTACTGCTCGAGGAAGCCGGTCAGCCGCTGGATCGCGCCCTCGAGGTCGTGCTCGGGGTACATCGGCCAGAGGACCTCGTCCTCGCGGACGCCCTCGTAGAAGCGGCGGACCAGGCGCTCGAACGTCGGCCGGCCGCCGATGTGCTCCCAGAAGCTGCGCAGCGGAGGCGTGCCGCCGATCTGCAGGCCGCTCACGAGCGCGCTCCCGTCGGGCCGGAGGTGCCGCCGCCGTCCTGGGGCGGCGTCCCGCTCCCGCGCCGCAACGCGCGGGGGAGCCGCACGGGCCTGCCGTGCTCGGTGCTGATCGTGGGGGAGGGCGTGGTCCGCGGCGGCTTGGCGCCTCCGACGCTCGTCGCCCCCTCGAAGCCCTCGAGGACGACGGTGGCCAGCGAGGGGAGCTTCACGTCGAGCGCGTCGAGCGACTTCTTCAGGCGCAGGCGCAGCTCGCGGGCGACGTCGTCCTTAGCGGTGGTGCGGGTCTTGACCACGACCCGGATGACCAGGGCGTCGTCGGCGATGGACTCCAGGCCCCAGAGCTCGGGCTTGTCGATGATCCGGGCCCGCCAGCGACTGCTCGCCGCCAGCTCGTTCGCGGTCGCGAGGACCGTGGACTGCACCTGCTCGAGGTCCGTCTCGTAGGGCACGGCCAGGTCGACGATGACGCGCGACCAGCCCTGCGACATGTTCCCGACCCGGACGATCTCGCCGTTGCGGACGAACCAGAGGGTGCCGTTGACGTCGCGGATCTGCGTCACCCGGACGCCGACCGACTCGACCACGCCCGTCGCCTGCCCGGTGTCGACGACGTCGCCGACCCCGAGCTGGTCCTCTGCGACCATGAACAGCCCGTTCAGGACGTCCTTGACGATGTTCTGCGCGCCGAAGCCGAGGCCCGCGCCGAGGGCGGCCGTCAACAGGGCGAAGGAGCCGATGAGGTCCTTGTCGATCGTCGTCACGATCATGACCAGGGCGATGACGACGATCAGGATCGAGCTCAGGTTGTTGAGGATCGACCCGAGCGTGCGCGTGCGCTGCACCACCCGCACGGCCGCGAGCGGCGACGCGGCGATCGACTGGGTGTCCTCGACGCGCTGTCGGCGCTTCACTCCCGACACGATCTGGTCGACGACGCGGCCGATCACGAAGTGGGCGATGACGCGCACCAGCAGCGCGCCCAGCACGATCCCGAGGATCGCGACCACCTTCCAGAAGGGCTCGGACTCGAAGAAGGAGACGGTGGCGGCGACAGGGTCCGGGGTGGAGGTCTGAAGAAGCAGCATGACCGCTCCAGGCTACGGGACGCCTCCCTCCGAGACGGGTGCACGAGCCCCGAGCGCGTATAGATTCGAGGCGGGTCCGCTCGGACCCGGACACCGCCCTGGGAAGGACGCCCGATGCTCCACTCCACCCGGACTCCCGCCGAGAAGCGCCGCCTCTTCCGCGAGCGCCTCGCCTCGGGCGAGCTGCTGCAGCTGCCCGGCGCGTTCACTCCGCTCTCCGCGCGCCTCATCGAGGCGAAGGGCTTCGACGGGATCTACGTCTCGGGCGCCGTGCTCTCGGCCGAGCTGGGGCTGCCGGACATCGGGCTCACCACGCTCAGCGAGGTGGCCGGCCGCTCGCAGCAGATCGCGCGCCTGACCGACCTGCCGGTCCTCGTCGACGCGGACACCGGCTTCGGCGAGCCGCTGAACGTCGCGCGGACGGTGCAGATGCTCGAGGACGCCGGAGTCGCGGGGCTGCACATCGAGGACCAGGTGAACCCGAAGCGCTGCGGGCACCTCGACGGCAAGGCGGTCGTCGACGAGGCGACCTCGGTGCGGAGGATCGCGGCGGCCGTCGACGCGCGCCGCGACTCCGACCTGGTGATCATGGCCCGCACCGACATCCGCGCCCTCGACGGCCTGCCGGCCGCGATCGACCGCGCCAAGCGCCTCGTCGACGCCGGAGCAGACGCGGTGTTCCCCGAGGCGATGCGCGACCTGTCCGAGTTCGAGGCCGTGCGCGCCGCGATCGACGTGCCGATCCTCGCCAACATGACCGAGTTCGGCAAGAGCGAGCTGTTCACCGCGCAGCAGCTCGCCGACGTCGGCGTGAACGTCGTGATCCACCCGGTCTCGCTGCTCCGGATCGCGATGGGCGCCGCGATGCGGGCACTCGACGCCCTCAAAGCGGAGGGCTCGCTCCGCTCGGAGGTCGCGGGCATGCAGACGCGCGCCGAGCTCTACGAGCTCCTCGACTACGCCTCGTACAGCCGCTTCGACGAGGGCGTCTTCGACTTCTCGCTCGCCGACCACTACGGCGCCTGAGCGCGCCGACCCGCACGAACCGGCGGCGCTCCCCGGTGCCGCCGCCCGCCTCTCGCGAAGGAGCGAAGGATGAGCACGACCGATCAGGACATCCGCAAGGGACTCGTGGGGGTCGTCGTCGACACGACGGCCGTCTCGAAGGTCGACCCGGCGTCGAACTCGCTGCTCTACCGCGGCTACCCCGTGCAGGAGCTCGCGGCGGGGACCTCGTTCGAGGACGTGGCCTGGCTGCTCTGGCACGGCGAGCTCCCCACTGCGGAGGAGGCGGCCGGGCTGGCCGCCGTGGAGCGGGCCCACCGCGCCCTGGCCCCCGAGGTGCGCACCGTGATCGACCTGCTGCCGCTGTCGGCGCACCCGATGGACGTGGTGCGGACGGCGGTGAGCGTCCTGGGCGCGCTCGAGGAGGATCCGGACGCCGACGCTGCCGAGGCCGTGCTGGAGCGCTCCGTGCGGCTCTGGGCGGCACTGCCGGCGATCGTCGCCTACGCTCAGCGCCGCCTGCGCGGCCTCGAGCCGATCGATCCGCGCGACGACCTCGACTACTCCGAGAACTTCCTCTGGACGACCTTCGGCGAGGTGCCGGAGCCGGTCGTCGTCGACGCGTTCCGCGTCTCGCTGGTGCTCTACGCCGAGCACTCCTTCAACGCCTCGACCTTCACGGCCCGCGTCGTGACGTCGACGCTGTCGGACGTCCACTCCGCCGTGACCGCCGCCGTGGGAGCGCTCAAGGGACCGCTCCACGGCGGGGCGAACGAGGCCGTGCTGCACGTGCTCGACGAGGTCGGCACCGGACCGGAGGCGGACCGGCGGTCCCGCGAGTGGCTCGCCGAGGCTCTCGGACAGCGCCGGAAGGTCATGGGGTTCGGCCACCGGGTCTACAAGTCGGGCGACTCGCGGGTGCCGACCATGGACGCCGCTCTCCGGCGGCTCGCCGAGCACGAGGGGGCCGGCGAGATGATGGAGCTGTACGACGCTCTGGCCGCGGCGATGGCCGAGCGGACGGGCATCCTGCCGAACCTCGACTACCCGTCCGGCCCCGCCTACCGGCTGATGGGCTTCGACACCGGGATCTTCACTCCGCTGTTCGTCGCCGCGCGGGTGGTGGGCTGGACGGCCCACGTGATCGAGCAGCGGGGCTCGAACGCGCTCATCCGGCCGCTGTCCGCCTATGACGGGCCGGAGCGCCGCTCGGTCCCGCAGCGCTAGGCGCCGGGAGCGGGGAGAGCCGCCCGGTCCCGCAGCGCCGAGCGCCGGGGGACCGGGCGGCTCGCTGTCAGCCCCGGGTGTCGCGCTCCTGGGCGCGGAGCGCACGCTCCACGCCGGCCAGGTTCTCGATCACGAGTCGGCGCAGCGCCGGGACCTCCGGGTTCGCGTCGAGCCAGGCGCGGGTGGCGTCGACGATCTCCTGCGAGGGCGTGGCGGCCGGGTAGAAGCCGACGACCAGGTACTCGGCGATCTTGTAGCTCTTCGACTCCCAGAGGGAGCGGAGGGCGTCGAAGTAGACCGGGACCATCGCGTCGAGCAGGCGCGGGTCGGCGGCGCGCTGGAAGCCCAGGCCCGTCGAGCGGACGATCGTGTTCGGTGCCGAGTCGTCGGCCGTGACGGAGTCCCACGCCGCGCGCTTCGCCTCCGCGGTCGGCAGTGCGGCACGGGCGTGCGCGGCCGACTGCTGGCCGGTCGCCGTGTTGTCCGAGGCGAGCGCCGCGTCGATGTCGTCCGCACCGGCCCGCCCGCCGGCGACGAGAGCGATCAGCAGCTCCCAGCCGAGGTCGGTGTCGATGTCGAGGCCGTCGAGAGCGGTGGAGCCGTCGAGCAGCGCCTGCACGGCCTCGAGGTGCGCCGGGGTGGACGCGATCGCGGCGAAGAACTTCACGAACTGGAACTGCGCGTCGCTGCCCGGCTCGGCGCTCTGCGCGAGCGTCCACAGCTGATCGCCCGCCTCCTCGAGGACCTCGGCCCGGTACTCCGGAGCGACGTACTGGGTGGCGGTGGCGACGAGCTGGTTGAGCACCGTCCGCAGGGTCGTGGACTCGGTCTCGGTCGCGACGTTGCCCAGGACGAGGCGGACGAAGTCGCGCGGCGCCGACTCGGCGTCGCGGGTCGAGTCCCAGACCGAGCCCCAGACCAGCGAGCGGGCCAGGGGGCTGTCGATGCTCGCGAGGTGCTCGACGGCCACGGCGAGCGAGGCGTCGTCGAGGCGGACCTTCGCGTAGGCGAGGTCGTCGTCGTTGAGCAGCACGAGCGCCGGACGGGTGCGGCCGATCAGCTCGGGCACCTCGGTGCGCTCCCCGTCGACGTCCAGCTCGAGGCGGTCGACGCGGACGAGGCGCTCGCCCTCGAAGTCGTACAGGCCGATCGCCAGGCGGTGCGGGCGGATCGTCGGGTACTCCTCGACCGCGGTCTGCAGGATCGCGAAGGACGCGATCGCTCCGCTCTCGTCGACCGCGATCTCGGGGCGGAGCGTGTTCACGCCGGCCGTCTCGAGCCACTGCGCCGACCACTCGGTGAGGTCGCGCCCGCTGGTGGCCTCCAGCTCGACCAGCAGGTCGCGCAGCTCCGTGTTCGAGAAGGCGTGCTTGACGAAGTACTCGTGGACGCCGGCGAGGAACTCCTTCTCGCCGACCCACGCGACGAGCTGCTTGAGCACCGAGGCGCCCTTGGCGTAGGTGATGCCGTCGAAGTTGACCTGGACGTCCTCGAGGTCGTTGATGGTCGCGACGATCGGGTGGGTCGAGGGCAGCTGGTCCTGGCGGTAGGCCCAGCTCTTCTCCATCGCGGCGAAGGTGGTCCACGCCTCGGTCCACTCCGTCGCCTCCGCGGTGGCGAGGGTGGAGGCGTACTCGGCGAACGACTCGTTGAGCCAGAGGTCGTTCCACCACTTCATCGTGACCAGGTCGCCGAACCACATGTGGGCGAGCTCGTGGAGGATCGTGACGACCCGGCGCTCCTTGATCGCGTCCGTCACCTTCGAGCGGAACACGTAGGTCTCGGTGAAGGTCACCGCTCCCGCGTTCTCCATCGCGCCGGCGTTGAACTCGGGGACGAACAGCTGGTCGTACTTCGCGAACGGGTACGGGACGCCGAACTTCTCCTCGTAGAAGGCGAAGCCCTGCTTCGTCTTCTCGAACACGTAGTCGGCGTCGAGGAAGGGCGCGAGCGAGGCCCGGGCGAAGACCCCCAGCGGGATGGTGCGGCCGTCGGAGGAGACGAGCGAGTCGGTCTCGACCACGTAGGGTCCGGCGACGAGGGCCGTGATGTAGGAGGAGATGCGCGGGGTGGGCTCGAAGCTCCAAGTCGCGATCCCCTCGCCCGCCGGGACCGGCTCGGGAGTGGGCTGGTTCGACACGACCTGCCACTGCGCGGGCGCGGTGACGGTGAAGCGGAACTCGGCCTTGAGGTCCGGCTGCTCGAACACCGCGAAGACGCGGCGGGAGTCGGGCACCTCGAACTGCGAGTACAGGTACACCTCGCCGTCGACGGGGTCGACGAAGCGGTGCAGGCCCTCGCCCGTGTTGGTGTAGAGCATGTCGGCGACGACGGTGAGCTCGTTGTCCGCAGCCAGGGAGTCGAGGCGGATCCGGACGCCGTCGGCGACGTCGGCGGGGTCGAGCTCCGCGCCGTTGAGGGTGACGGAGTGGACCGTGCCCGTGACGGCGTCGATGAAGCTCGAGGCGCCCTCGGTGGCGGAGAAGCGCACCGTGGTCGTGCTGAGGAAGGTCTCGGCTCCCCGGGTCAGGTCGAGGGCGATGTCGTAGTCGTGGACCTGGATCAGCGAGGCGCGCTCCTGCGCCTCGCTCCGGGTGAGGTTGTCTCCTGGCACGGGGGTGCTCCATCCGTTCGTCTCGGGCGCTGCCGCGGGCGCCGGGGTGCGGGCGCCGCCGATCCACCCTAGAGCTGCCGGGACCCGCCGTGGAGCCCCGTGGCGCCGATCCTGCGGAGCCGCCGGGGAGCGCGGACGCGGCCGCCGCGAGCGGCGTAGCGTGTCCCCATGACCTCTGTGGACTTCTGGTTCGACCCCTCCTGCCCGTGGGCCTGGATGACCTCGCGATTCGTGGACGAGGTGACGCCGGCGCGCGACCTCGACGTGCAGTGGCACATCATGAGCCTCGCCGTCCTCAATGAGGACAAGGACGTGGACGACTCGTACCGCGCCTTCCTCCCGCGCGCGCTGCGCTACACGCGCCTGGTCGCCGCCGTCGCCGAGCGCGAGGGCCGCGAGCACGTGAAGCCGCTCTACGACGCGCTCGGCACCCGGATCCACCCGGGCGGGCGCACCGACGTCGACGCGGTGATCGCCGAGTCGCTGGCCGAGCTCGGCCTGCCCGCGGAGCTCGCCGCCCACGCCGACTCGGACGAGCACGACGAGCCGATGCGCGCCTCCCACTTCGACGGGATCGAGCGGGTCGGCCAGGACGTCGGCACCCCGGTCATCGCGATCGGGGACGTCGCCTTCTTCGGCCCCGTCATCTCGCCGATCCCGAGGGGCGAGCAGGCGCTGACCCTCTGGGACGGCATCGTCGCCGCCGCCTCCTTCGACGGCTTCTTCGAGCTCAAGCGCTCGCGGACCCGCGACCCGCAGTTCGACTGAGCCGACCCGCGGTACTCTGGCTCCCGGCCCGGGCACCGCGGGTCCCAGACGGCTCTTCCGGAGGAGTTCTCTCGTGCGCATCCACATCGCCACGGACCACGCAGGGCTGGACTTCAGCCGTCACCTGATCGAGCACCTCGGCGCCGCCGGTCACGACGTGATCGACCACGGCCCCACGTCCTACGACCCGCTGGACGACTACCCGTCCTTCTGCATCAACGCCGCCGCCGCGGTCGTCCGCGATCAGGAGGCGGGGGTCGAGGCCCTCGGCGTCGTCTTCGGCGGCTCGGGCAACGGCGAGCAGATCGCGGCGAACAAGGTCGCGGGCGTGCGCGCGGCACTCGTGTGGAACCTGAGCACCGCCGTGCTGGCCCGCCAGCACAACGACGCGAACGTCATCTCGATCGGGGCCCGCCAGCACTCCGTCGAGGAGGCCACCGGCTTCATCGACGCGTTCGTCGCCGAGCCCTTCACCTTCGAGGAGCGGCACGTGCGCCGCATCGCGCAGCTCGCCGAGTACGAGGCCACTGGCGACATCGCCGGCCGGGTCGTCGACTCCGCCGCGAAGGAGCGCTGAGTGCCCGAGGGGCACTCCGTCCACCGGATCGCCCTGCAGTTCGAGCGCGACGTCGTCGGGCACCGCGTCGCGACCAGCAGCCCCCAGGGCCGCTTCACCGAGGGAGCCGCGCTCCTCGACGGGCGCGAGGTCCTCGAGTCCACGGCCGTCGGCAAGCACCTGCTGCTGCGCTTCGAGGGCGACCTGACGCTGCACGTCCACCTCGGCCTCTACGGTGCGTGGGACTTCCTCGGGCACGTCTCGCCGCTGTTCCCGGACGGCAAGGCCGGCAGCAGCATCGGCGCTCCCCGGCGCCGCCGCGCCGTGCGCCTCTCCGAGACGGAGCACGAGACCGACTCCGACCTCGACGAGTTCCCGCCGGAGCCCGTGGGCGCGGTGCGCGTGCGCATCATGACGGAGGAGACGGTCGCCGACCTGCGCGGCCCCACCGCCTGCGAGGTGATGGACCCCGCCCAGGTGGAGGCCCTCCTCGCCCGCCTCGGTCCGGATCCGGCCGACGACGACTCCGACGAGGCGCGCGACCGCTTCGTGAACCGGCTCCGCAGGACGGCGACGCCGGTCGGGCTGGTGCTGATGGACCAGTCCGTGGTCAGCGGCATCGGCAACATCTACCGCGCGGAGCTGCTCTACCGCGCCGGCCTCGACCCGCACACTCCCGGCAAGCAGGTGCCGCTGGAGCTCGCACAGGAGCTGTGGCGGGACTGGGCGGACCTGCTCGAGGACGGCATCCGGACCGGGATGATGATCACGCGCCGCGGCCTGACGAAGACCGAGCGCTCGAAAGCCGTCCGCAGCCGCGCCGAGCGCAACTACGTCTACAAGCGCGAGGGTCTGCCCTGCCGCGTCTGCGGCACGAACGTGCTGCTCGAGGAGATCGGCGCGCGCAAGCTCTACTGGTGCCCGGTGTGCCAGTCGTGAGCGCCGGTGCGTCGGCCCGGTCGCGCACCCGCCGAGCCGTCCGCCCCGCGCTCCGCGAGGCCGCCCGATGACCGGCGGTCTCCTGCTCCGGGGCGCCCGCCTCCTCGGCTCGTCCCGACCCGGTGCCGTGCTCCTGCGCGACGGCCGCGTGGAAGCAGTCGGACCGGACGCCGCCGCCCCGGGCGACGAGGTGCGCGACCTCGACGGGCGCTGGGTGCTCCCCGGCCTCTGGGACGAGCACGTCCACTTCACCCAGTGGGCGATGACGGCCCCGCGCCTGGACGTCTCGTCGGCGGACTCGGCCCGCGGAACGGCGGACGCGGTCCGACGTCGCCTGGCGGAGGAGCCCGGTACCGGCACGCTGATCGGCTTCGGCTTCCGCGACGGCCTCTGGCCGGAGCCGCCGACGACCGCGCTCCTGGACGAGGTCTCTCCGGAGCGGCCCGTCGTGCTGATCAGCGGCGACCTGCACTGCGCCTGGCTGAACTCCGCCGCGTACCGGCGCTACGCCGTCGCTCCCGAGCCCGAGCTGCTGCGCGAGGACGCCTGCTTCGAGCTCGTCACCGCACTCGGAGCCCTCGGCGACGACGAGCTCGACGCGCTCGCCGACGCGGCGGCCCGGCGGGCTGCGGCCCGCGGGGTGGTCGGCGTCGTCGACCTCGAGATGCGCTGGAACGCGGGGGACTGGACCCGTCGCGTCGACGGCGGAACCCGCTCCCTCCGCGTCGACACCGGCGTCTACCGCGACCACCTCGAACGCGCCCTCGCGGAGGGACTGCGCACGGGCGACGAGCTCGACGGCGGTGACGGCCTGCTGCGGATGGGCCCGCTCAAGGTCCTGATCGACGGCTCCCTCAACACGAGGACCGCCTACTGCGCCCACCCCTACGCCGACCACGACGGCTACGGCGTCCTCACCGTGGAGCCCGCCGAGCTGGACGAGCTGCTCGCCCGCGCGGCCGCCGGGGGCATCCGCTCCACCGTGCACGCGATCGGAGAC
Source organism: Rathayibacter sp. AY1C7 (assembly GCF_002931865.1). Taxonomy (NCBI): domain Bacteria; kingdom Bacillati; phylum Actinomycetota; class Actinomycetes; order Micrococcales; family Microbacteriaceae; genus Rathayibacter; species Rathayibacter sp. AY1C7. The sequence continues at coordinate 121,368 of NZ_PSWB01000005.1, forward strand.
GCCGCGGCGACTCTGGCTCTGGACGCGCTCGGCCGGGTCGGCGGCGGCCGCATCGAGCACGCTCAGCTGCTCGCGGAGACCGACCTTCCGCGGTTCGCCACGCTCGGCGTGGAGGCCGGAGTGCAGCCCGCGCACGCGCTCGACGACCGCGTGGTGGCGGAGCGGTACTGGCCGGGACGGACCGGCCGGGCGTTCCCGCTGCGCTCGCTGCTCGACTCCGGGGCCCGCGTGGTGCTCGGCTCGGACGCTCCGGTCGCTCCGCTCGACCCGTGGGTCGCGATCTCGGCCGCGGTCGCGCGGTCGCTGCCCGGCGACGAGCCCTGGCATCCGGAGCAGCGGGTGAGCGTCGAGGAGGCGATCGTCGCCTCGACCCGGGTGCGCCGGCTCAGGCCCGCGGCCGGCGATCCCGCCGATCTGGTGGTGGTCGACCGCGATCCGCTCGCCGCCGATGCAGGAGCCCTCCGATCCATGCCGGTCGCCGCGACCCTCCTGGCGGGCCGCTTCACGCACGGCGGCTGACCCGCGCCCGTCGCGACACCGGCTGCTCCGGATCGCGCGGACGGGCCCGGGAACGACGACGGCCCGCGGGATCCGAGGATCCGCGGGCCGGTCGAGGCGTGGTGCTCAGCTCTCGCTGACGTGGGCGAAGAGGAACCAGCGGTCCTTCTCGAGGCCGCGGCCGATCTCGATCGCGACGTCCTGGCTGCTCGCGTCGATCTCGGCTAGCTCGGCGATCGCCGTGTTGACGGTCGCGATGGCGACGTCCATCTGGCGGATGATCTCGACGATCGCGTTCTCGGAGCGCTGGAAGCCGGGGGTGAGGGGTTCGGACCGCGTCGCCGAGGCGACGGTCTGGATGCGGGCGTCGACCGGGAGGCCGAGGGCGACGACGCGCTCCGCGGCGAGGTCGGCCCACTCGATGGCGCGGCCGACGATCGCGTCGAGCAGCTCGTGGACGCCGATGAAGTTGGCGCCGCGGACGTGCCAGTGCGCCTGCTTGCCGTTGACGGCGAGCGCGGTCATCTCGATGACGACGGGGCTGAGGAACTGAGCGACTCCGGATGCGACATCCGGGTTCGACGAGGTGAGCGACGTGACGGACGTGGTGGACATCGTCTGGTCCTTTCGAGAGGGGGTGACTGATCGTCAACAGTACGCAGATCCCCCGGCGCCGCAAGGAAGCGCAGGCTCGGCTCAGTCCGGTGAAGGACAGGCTCACCTCGGTCGCGGAGGGGCGTCACGGGGGCTTCCCCCCGGGTGCCCGGAGCCGTGCCGCCGGTACGCTCGACCGGGTCGCGGCGGCGGCGGGAGCGGACAGGAGGCGCGGATGAGCGGAGCATCGACGGCCCTCGGCGAGGCCTCGCGCGCCTACCTCCGGCTCTGGCGCGGACTGCCCCGGGAGGTGCTCGCGCTGGTGGCCGCGATCCCGGTCGCGCTCCTCGGTGCCTTCTGCGCCGGCGTCGCGCTGGCCGTCGCGCTCGGGCTCGTCGGAGTCCTGATCGGCCTGGTGTTCCTGCCCGCCGCCCTCTACACGGCGCGCTTCTTCTCGCGGGCCGCCGTCGGCCTCGACGTGCTGGCCGGACGGCCCGCCGTCCCCCGGCCGCAGTGGCGGCGACCGCCCTCCGCCGTCACTCCCTCGACCTTCGCCCTCTACGGTCCGGTGATCGACGGGCACTACTGGCTCGCTCTCCTGCACACGCTCGTCGTGGCTCCGGTGCTCGCGCTGCTGTCCGGACTGCTCCTCGCGCTGTGGACCTGGGCGGGCCCGGGCACGGTGGCCGCCGTGCTCACGGGGGCCCCCGGTCCGGCCCGCCTGCTGGCCGAGAGCGGGGCCGCTCTGCTGGGCGCCCCGCAGCCTCCGGCGGGACTGGTCGCCGCGGCGACGGTCGCCACGACCGTCCTCTTCGTCTCGACCCTGCCGTTCGCCACCCGCGGCCTCTCCCTCCTGCACTGGCTGGTCGACCGTCTCCTGCTCGGCCCGTGGGAGTCGGAGGCGCTCCAGCGCGAGGTCGCCGAGCTGAGCGCTTCCCGCGGCGCAGCCGTCGCCGCCGAGGACCGCGCGCTGCGCCGGCTCGAGCGCGACATCCACGACGGCCCGCAGCAGCGCCTGATCCGGGTGCAGATGGACCTGGCCTCGGCCCGCAACCGACTCGCCGCCGACCCGGAGTCCGCCGCCCGCCTGGTCGACGAGGCTCGCGAGCACGTGCGCGCCGCGCTCGACGAGCTGCGCGCCCTCTCCCGCGGAGTGGCGCCGCCGATCCTGCAGGACCGGGGCTTCGAGGCGGCGGTGCACTCGCTCGCCGAGCTCAGCCCGGTGCCGGTCGAGGTCCTCACCGAGCACCCCGTGGCGGACGTGCCGCCCGAGGTCGAGCGCAGCGTCTACTTCGTCGTCGCCGAGCTGCTCGCCAACGTCTCCAAGCACTCCGGTGCCCGATCGGTGCGGGTGCATCTCGACACCCGCGACTCCGGCACTCCGGGGGAGCGCTGGCTCGACGCCTGGGTGGTCGACGACGGAGTCGGCGGGGCGTCGCCGGTCGCCGGTCACGGTCTCGAGGGGGTCGGCGGGCGCGTCCGGGGCCTGCGCGGGATCCTGAGCGTGGAGTCGCCGGTCGGCGGGCCGACCACGGTCGGGGTGCACGTCCCCTACCGCCCGGCCGTCCTATCCTGAGGGCGTGCCCGTGATCCGCGTCGCCATCGCCGAGGACTCGGTCCTCCTGCGCGAGGGCCTGGTCCGCCTCTTCGAGGACGCGGGGTTCGCCTCCGTCGGCGCCTTCGGGGACGCGGACGCCCTGCTCGCCGATCTGGCGCGGGACCCGGCCGGGGTCGACGTCGCCGTGCTCGACGTCCGGATGCCGCCGACCTTCCGCGACGAGGGCGTCCGCGCGGCGCTGGAGATCCGCCGCCGCTACCCGCACGTGTCGGTCCTCCTGCTCAGCCAGTACGTCGAGGTCACCTACGCGCAGGAGCTGCTCGGCTCCGGCGACGGCGGACTCGGCTACCTCCTGAAGGACCGGGTCGCCTCCGTGGAGGAGCTGCGCGACGCCGTCGAGCGCGTCGCGGCGGGCGGAACCGTCCTCGACCCGCAGGTCGTCGCCTCGCTCCTGCAGCGCAACCGCGACCCGCTCGCCTCGCTGACCCCGCGGGAGCGGGAGGTGCTGGAGCAGATGGCCCAGGGGCGCACGAACGCGGGCATCGCCTCCGCTCTCTTCGTCGGCGTGGGCGCCGTGGAGAAGAACGTGACCGCGATCTTCCAGAAGCTCGGGCTCGAGGACTCGGGCTCCGACCACCGGCGGGTGCTGGCGGTCCTCGCCTTCCTGCGCGCCGGGCGCTGACCACCGGAGAAGAGGAGAACCCGATGCCGTCGAGTCCTGCGGAGGGCGCCCGCGTCCTCGCCCTGACCGGGGGACGCGCCCCGGAGATCGCCGACACCGCGTGGGTCGCTCCGGGCGCCACCGTGATCGGCTCCGTGCGCCTGGGGGAGCGGGCGAGCGTCTGGTACGGCGCCGTCCTGCGCGCCGAGCACGCGCGGATCGAGCTCGGCGCCGGCAGCAACCTCCAGGACGGCGTCGTCGTCCACGTCGACGCCGACTACGACGCGGTCATCGGCGCCGGAGTCTCGGTCGGGCACAACGCCGTGCTGCACGGCTGCACCCTCGAGGACGACGTGCTGGTCGGCATGAGCGCGACCGTCCTGAACGGGGCCGTCATCGGCACCGGCTCGCTGATCGCCGCGGGCGCCGTCGTCCTCGAGGGGACGGTCGTCCCGCCGGGCTCGCTCGTGGCGGGCGTCCCCGGGAGGGTCCGGCGGGAGCTGACGGAGGAGGAGCGCGAGGGCATCCGCCGGAACGCCGCCTCGTACCTCGCCCTGACGGAGGAGCACCGCGGCGCGGTCGGCTGAGCACGCCCGGTACGACGAAGAGCCCCGGACATCCGGGGCTCTTCGAGAGGAGAGGGGCTGACGAGAATCGAACTCGCATCATCTGTTTGGAAGACAGAGGCTTTACCACTAAGCTACAGCCCCGGATCGGCGGCCTGACGACCGCGAACCGGTGCGACCGGGTCTCTCGACCGGGCACCAGGACAGCGTAGTACATCGCGCGTGCACCGTGGACACCCCGGTCGTCCTCCGCCGCGCGGTTCCGGTCGCCGCTGCCGCGGTGCAGTACACTTGCGAAGGCCATTTCGGCGTGTCGCGCAAGCGCACGTGCGGGGACGGCTCGACGAGAGTCTCACGCACGGTGCCCAGGCCCGCGCATCCGGGGCGTAGCTCAGCTTGGCTAGAGCGCCCGCTTTGGGAGCGGGAGGTCGCAGGTTCGAATCCTGTCGCCCCGACCACGAGTACTCATCGTGACGACATCGACCCGTGACGACCGTCATCCGGCGCCGACACCAACCAGCACAGGAGATCCCCTCACGTGAAGACCACGGTAGAACAGCTGAGCCCGACCCGCGTGAAGCTCGCGATTTCGGTCACCCCGGACGAGCTCGGCCCCAGCATCACGCACGCCTACGGCCACATCGCCGAGCAGATCAACGTCCCCGGCTTCCGCAAGGGCAAGGTCCCGCCCGCCATCGTCGACCAGCGCGTCGGCAAGGCCGCGGTGCTCGAGCACGCGGTCAACGAGGGCCTCGACGGCTTCTACCGCGAGGCCGTCCGCGAGACCGAGGTCCGCCCCCTGGGCCGCCCGCAGGCCGACATCGTCGCCTGGCCGAGCGACAAGGACTTCACCGGCGACCTCGAGCTCGCCATCGAGGTCGACGTGCGCCCCGAGATCACCGTCCCGGACTACGACGGCATCGAGCTCACCGTCGAGGCGGCCGAGGTCACCGACGCCGACGTCGACGCCGAGCTGGACAAGCTCCGCAGCCGCTTCGGCACCCTGGTCACCGTGGACCGCCCGGCGAAGACCGGCGACTTCGCGCAGATCGACCTGGTCGCCTCCATCGACGGCGTCGAGGTCGACACCGCCAACGCCATCTCCTACGAGCTGGGCTCGGGCGAGCTGATCGAGGGCATCGACGAGGCGCTCGACTCGCTCACCGCGGGCGAGAGCACCACGTTCACCGCTCCGCTGCTCGGCGGCGACCACGCCGGCGAGCAGGCCGAGATCGCCGTCGCGCTCACCGCCGTCAAGGAGCGCGAGCTCCCCGAGGCCGACGACGACTTCGCGCAGATCGCCAGCGAGTTCGACACCATCGCGGAGCTGCGCGAGTCGCTCAAGGAGCAGGCCGCTCAGCAGAAGACCTTCGGGCAGGGCGGCGAGGCCCGCGAGAAGCTCGTCGAGGCGCTGCTCGCCCTCGTCGAGGTCCCCGTGCCCGCCGGTCTCGTCGAGGACGAGGTGCACCGCCACCTCGAGGGCGAGAACCGCCTCGAGGACGACGAGCACCGCGCCGAGGTCAAGGAGGCCAGCGAGAAGACCTTCAAGACCCAGATCCTCCTCGACCACGTCGTCGAGCAGGAGAAGGTCCAGGTCAGCCAGGACGAGCTCACGCAGTACCTCATCCAGGGTGCGGCGCAGTACGGCATGGAGCCGAACGAGTTCATCAAGATCCTGTCCGAGAACAACCAGATCGGCCAGATGGTCGGCGAGGTCGCCCGCAACAAGGCGCTCGCGATCGTCCTCGGCAAGGCGAAGGTCACCGACACCGAGGGCAACGCCGTCGACCTGACCGCGTTCACCGCGGTCCCCGGTGACGACGAGGCCGTCGAGGCCTCCGACGAGGCCGTCGCCTCGGACGAGACCGAGGTCGCGGAGGAGGCTCAGGCCGCCGCCGACGCCGAGGTCCCCGCCGAGCCCGTCGCCGAGGAGCCCGCCGCCGAGGAGGAGCCCGCCCCGGCCCCCAAGAAGAAGCGCGCGCCGGCCAAGAAGAAGGCCGCCGCTCCCGCCGAGGAGACCCCGGCCGCGGAGTAGTCCTCGCGAGCACGTCAGGAGCCGCCCCCCGATCCGTCGGAGGGCGGCTCCTCTCGTTGCGGGGCTCCGGTCCGCCCCGGGCGAACACGGGCGACTCCCGCTCCGCCCCGGGCGAACACGGCCGGATCGGCCTGGCGGCGTCCGATAGATTCGCCTCCGAAGCGACAACTGAAACGGAGCAATACATGGCCGACATGGTTATGCCCAACAGTGTTTTCGACCGCCTGCTCAAGGACCGGATCATCTGGCTCGGTTCCGAGGTGCGCGACGAGAACGCGAACGAGATCGCCGCGAAGCTCCTGCTCCTGGCAGCCGAGGACTCCGAGCGGGACATCTACCTCTACATCAACTCGCCCGGCGGCTCCATCACCGCGGGCATGGCGATCTACGACACGATGCAGTTCGTCCCGAACGACATCGTGACCGTGGGCATCGGGATGGCGGCCTCGATGGGCCAGCTGCTCCTCACCGCCGGAACCCAGGGCAAGCGCTACATCACCCCGAACGCGCGGGTGCTCCTCCACCAGCCGCACGGCGGCTTCGGCGGCACGGCCTCCGACATCCAGACCCAGGCGCAGCTCATCCTCGACATGAAGAAGCGCCTCGCCGAGATCACCGCCAAGGCGACCGGCAAGACCGTCGAGCAGGTCAACGAGGACGGCGACCGCGACCGCTGGTTCAGCGCCGAGGAGGCCCTCGCCTACGGCTTCGTCGACCACATCCGCTCGTCGGCGACCGACGTGGCCGGCGGTGGCGGAACCGCCATCGACGAGTAGTCCAGCGAACGCGCCGAGAGATCAGGAACAGACAATGACCACACCCACCTTCGGCGGAACGGCGTTCGGCTCCGGAGCCGCACCGTCCTCGCGCTACATCCTCCCCACGTTCGAGGAGCGCACGGCCTACGGCTACAAGCGCCAGGACCCGTACGCCAAGCTCTTCGAGGACCGCATCATCTTCCTCGGAGTCCAGGTCGACGACGCCTCCGCGGACGACATCATGGCCCAGCTCCTCGTGCTCGAGAGCCAGGACCCGGACCGCGACATCGTCATGTACATCAACTCGCCCGGTGGCTCCTTCACCGCGATGACGGCGATCTACGACACGATGCAGTACATCCGCCCGCACATCCAGACGGTCGTGCTCGGCCAGGCCGCCTCGGCCGCCGCCGTGCTCACCGCCGCGGGAACGCCCGGCAAGCGCCTCGCGCTGCCGAACGCGCGCATCCTCATCCACCAGCCCGCCGTGCAGCAGGGCGGGGGCCAGGCCTCGGACATCGAGATCCAGGCCGCCGAGATCATGCGCATGCGCGAGTGGCTCGAGGAGACGCTGTCGCACCACTCGAACCGCTCGATCGAGCAGGTCAAGAAGGACATCGACCGCGACAAGATCCTCGGCGCGAGCGACGCGCTCGAGTACGGGCTGATCGACCAGGTGCTCACCAGCCGCAAGAGCCTCCCGGCTCTCACGGCGTAGGGCGTCCAGGAGGGGCCGGATGGCGGAGCGATCCGCCGCCCGGCCCCTCTCTGCGTCCTCCGTCGCCGTAGCAAAGCGCCACACGAGGCGCAAGGCACGGCGAATCCGGCCCGCCTGCCGAGCCCTCGCGGCTCAGCGGCTAGGCTCGGAGCAGTGTCAGGGGGCTCGTCCCGCTCGCACCGGCCGGAGCTCCGGGCTCCGTTGCACGACCGACCGACGCACGACAGACGCACGACAAGGAAGTGGGGCATCCCCGTGGCACGTATTGGCGAAAGCGCCGACCTGCTGAAGTGCTCCTTCTGCGGCAAGAGCCAGAAGCAGGTCCAGCAGCTCATCGCGGGACCGGGCGTCTACATCTGCGACGAGTGCGTCGAGCTCTGCAACGAGATCATCGAGGAGCGCCTCTCCGAGTCGAGCGAGGAGACGAGCCACGAGTTCGACCTCCCGAAGCCGAAGGAGATCTTCGGCTTCCTCGAGGAGTACGTGATCGGGCAGGAGCAGGCCAAGAAGGCCCTCGCCGTCGCCGTGTACAACCACTACAAGCGCGTGCGCGCCCGCAACACCATCACCGCCGCCGACGCGATCCACGACGAGGTCGAGATCGCCAAGAGCAACATCCTGCTCATCGGCCCCACGGGCTGCGGGAAGACCTACCTCGCTCAGACCCTCGCGAAGCGCCTCAACGTGCCCTTCGCCGTCGCGGACGCCACGGCCCTCACCGAGGCGGGCTACGTCGGCGAGGACGTCGAGAACATCCTCCTCAAGCTCATCCAGGCCGCCGACTACGACGTCAAGCGTGCCGAGACCGGCATCATCTACATCGACGAGGTCGACAAGATCGCGCGGAAGGCCGAGAACCCCTCGATCACGCGCGACGTCTCGGGCGAGGGAGTGCAGCAGGCACTGCTCAAGATCCTCGAGGGCACCGTCGCCTCCGTGCCCCCGCAGGGCGGGCGGAAGCACCCGCACCAGGAGTTCATCCAGATCGACACGACGAACGTCCTCTTCATCGTCGCCGGCGCCTTCGCCGGGCTCGAGGACATCATCTCGTCGCGGGCGGGCAAGCGCGGCATCGGCTTCGGCGCCCCGCTGCACAACAAGGAAGACGAGATCAACATCTTCAGCGAGGTCCTCCCGGAGGACCTGCACAAGTTCGGGCTGATCCCCGAGTTCATCGGGCGCCTCCCCGTCGTCACGACGGTCACGCAGCTCGACCAGGTCGCGCTCATGCAGATCCTCACCGAGCCGCGCAACGCGCTCGTGAAGCAGTACCAGCGGATGTTCGAGATCGACGGCGTCGAGCTCGAGTTCGACCGGGGCGCTCTCGAGGCCATCGCGGACCTGGCGGTCCTCCGCCAGACCGGCGCCCGCGGACTGCGTGCGATCCTCGAGGAGGTGCTCGGCCCGATCATGTTCGAGGTGCCCTCCTCGGACGAGGTGGCGCGCGTCGTCGTCACCCGCGCCGCGGTGCTCGACAACGCGGCCCCGACGATCGTGCCCCACGCTCCCCGTCGCCAGGAGAAGAGCGCCTAGTCGCTCCCCGCCCCGCTCTGCCAGTTCACCGCGATTGGCCCGGCGGATCGTCGGGCGAGGCGCTACTGCTTCCCTAACCTGGCGGAGCGCGCCGACGGCGCGTCCGGTCGCCTCGGTGCCGGTCGATCCTCCGGGGGGCTCCGCCATCGTCCAGCCGCTGCTCGCCGGGATCGTCGCCGCCCTGACCGGCTTCTCGAGCTCGTTCGCGATCGTGCTCGCCGGGGTGGTCGCGGTGGGCGCCACCGACGTGCAGGCAGCCTCGGGCCTCCTCGCCGTCTGCGTGCTGCAGGGGGTCCTCTGCATCGTGCTGAGCATCCGCTACCGCGTGCCGATGACCTTCGCCTGGAGCACGCCGGGAGCCGCCCTGCTGGCCGCGACCGCGACGCTCCCCGGTGGTTTCGACCGCGCGGTCGGGGCGTTCCTGGTCGCCTCCGCTCTGCTGGTGGTCACCGGGCTGTGGCCGGCGCTCGGGAGGCTCGTCGCGCGCATCCCGCGGCCGCTCGCGAACGCCATGCTCGCGGGCATCCTGTTCCCGCTCGTCCTGGCGCCGGTGCGCGCGGCGGTCGAGATCCCCGCGCTCGCGCTGCCGGTGATCCTGCTCTGGCTGCTGCTCCTGCGGCTCCTGCCCCGCTGGGCGGTGCCGGCCGCGATCGCCCTGGCGATCGTGCTGCTGATCGTGACGGACGGCGCGGCACTCGCCGGTGCGCCGCTGCTCCCCGTGCCGCAGTTCGTCGCTCCGGTGTTCGAGATCGGAGCGATGGTCGGGATCGGCCTGCCGCTCTACGTGGTCACCATGGCCGGGCAGAACATCCCTGGCATCGCGGTGCTGACGAGCTTCGGCTTCGCGGCCCACTCGCGTCCCGGGATCGTCTCGACCGGTGCTCTCTCCGGGGTCTCGGCGATCTTCGGCGGCGTGCCGATCAACTACGCCGCGCTCAGCGCCGCGCTGACCGCGGGTCCCGAGGCCTCGCCGCGGCCGGAGCAGCGCTGGGTCGCCTCGGTCTCGGCGGGCGCCTCCTACCTCGTGCTGGGCGTGTTCGCCGGAGCGGCCGCCGCGCTGGTGTCCTCCGCGAGCCCGCTGCTGATCGAGGCGGTCGCCGGTCTGGCGCTGCTGGGGGTGTTCGTGTCGGCGGTGCAGGCCGCTGTGGAGGACGCGCGGCTGCGGCTGCCGGCGGCGGCGACGCTCCTGGTCACCGCCTCCGGCACGACCATCGCGGAGATCGGATCGGCGTTCTGGGGCCTGGTCGTGGGACTCGTCCTCCTCGCCTGGCTCGTCCCCCGGCGCCGCTAGAGGAGGCCGCGGCGCGCGAGCAGCGGCTCGGTCCGCGCATCCCGCCCGCGGAACGCGCGGTACGCCTCGAGCGGATCGCGGGAGCCGCCGAGCTCGAGCACCCCGCGGCGGAAGCGCTCGCCCGCCGAGCGGTCGAGGCCGCCGTTCTCCTCGAACCACTCGACCGAGTCCGCGTCGAGGATCTCGCTCCAGATGTAGGAGTAGTAGCCCGCGGAGTAGCCGCCGGAGAAGACGTGCGCGAAGTACGTGCTGCGGTAGCGGGGCGGCACGGCGGGAAGGAGGAGGCCCGCGCCGTCGAGCACGTCGCGCTCGAAGGCGGCGGCGTCGCGCCGCTCGACCGGGGCCGGCAGGGAGTGCCAGGCGAGGTCGAGCAGGGCGGACGCCAGGTACTCGCTCGTCGCGAAGCCCTCGCCCCACAGGGCGGACGCCTCGAGGCGCTCGACGGTCCCCGCGGGCAGGGCCTCGCCGGTCTCGACGTGGCGGGCGTACTCGGCGAGGAGCCCGGGGCGGCGCACCCACGTCTCGTTCACCTGGCTCGGGAACTCGACGAAGTCCCGGAACACCGCGGTACCGGCGAAGCGCGGGTACCGCGTGCTCGCGAACAGGCCGTGCAGGGCGTGCCCGAACTCGTGGAAGAGCGTCTCCACCTCGTCGAGGCTGAGAAGGGCGGGCTCGCCCGGGCCCGGAGCCGACAGGTTCAGGTTGTTCACGACGACGGCGGAGTCACCGAGCAGCGACGTGCGGCTGGAGAGGGAGTTCATCCACGCCCCGCCGCGCTTCGAGTCGCGGGTGAAGGGATCGAGCAGGAACAGGCCCAGCGGCGTCCCGTCCTCCTCGTGCACCTCGAACACGCGGACGTGCTCGCTGTAGCCGGCCAGGTCGTTCCGCTCCGAGAAGCGGACGCCGTAGAGACCGGTGGCGGCGGCGAACACGCCGCGGCGGAGCACCCGCTCCAGCTCGAAGAAGGGACGCAGTGCGCTGGAGTCGACGGAGTAGCTCTCCGACCGCACGCGCTCCTCGTAGTAGGCGCGATCCCACGCCTCGATCGTGAAGCGCGGCGCTCCGGCGGCGTCCTGCTCGGCGTCGGCGGAGGCCTGCATCCGCTCGAGTTCGATCCTCGCGTTCCGGGCGGCGGGAGCGGCGAGCTCGCGCAGCAGCGACAGGACGCGCTCCGGCGAGCCCGCGGTCTGGCCCGAGATCACGAAATCGGCGTGCGAGGCCGCGCCCAGCAGAGCTGCGCGCTCGGCCCGCAGCGCGACGATCTGCTGCAGAGTCGCGGTGGTGTCGTGCGGCCCGCCTTCCGCACCGCGGCCGACAGAGGCGCGCAGGACGCGCTCGCGGACGCCGCGGTCGCGCAGACGCGCGAGCCAGGGGTGGCCGGAGTAGAGGGGCAGGGTGATCAGCCAGCCGTCGACGCCGCGGTCGGCGGCGGCGCGCGCGGCGGCCGAGACGTCGGACTCGTCGAGCCCGTCGAGGCCGGCGACGTCCTCGAGGAGGACCGCCCGGTCGTTCGACTCGGCGAGCAGGTCCTTCTCGAAGCGCGTGGTCAGGGTCGACAGCTGCTCGTTCAGCTCGCCGAGCCGTGCCTTCCCCGCGTCGTCGAGGAGCGCACCGGAGCGCTCGAACCCGGTGATCCTCCGCTCGAGGAGGTAGGCCGTCTCGGCGTCGAGGTCGAGCTCCGTCGACTGCTCGGCGAGAGCGCGGAGACGGGCGAACAGGCGCGGGTCGAGGCTGATCGCATCGCTGTGGGCCGAGAGCAGCGGAGCGAGCTCGGCCTCCAGAGCGTCGGTGAGCGGAGTGCGGTCGGAGGCGGCGACGGTGAAGAAGACGGCGCTCACCCGGCGCAGCTCGCGGCCCGCCCGCTCGAGGGCGACGAGGGTGTTCTCGACGGTCGGCGGCTCGGAGGCGCCGGCGATCGCGTCGATCTCGGCGCGGTGCCGGCGGAGGGCCTCGAGGAACGCCGGGCGGTAGGCCTCGGGGTCGACGGCGGCGAAGTCGGGGAGCCCGTGGGGGAGTCCGCTCGGCTCGAGCAGGACGGCGACGGGATCGGGTGCGCTCATCCTGCGAGCCTAGAGCGCGAGCGGGGGAGAGGGCTCCGACTCAGGATCGCAGGACGCGCGCGCTCACCGGACTCGACGACCGCGCCGCGAAGGGGCGTCAGCCCCAGTCGTCGTCGTCCTCGCCCTCCACGCGGCCCTGCGGCTGCGTGATGTAGGCAGCATCATCGTCAGGACGGTAGGTGATCGTCGTGCCGTCGTCGAGTTCGAGGACGGGCCTGCCCTCGAGCCAGGTGAGCGTCCAGCGCCAGTCGGCGGTCGCCGTGCCGGCCGCGGTGAGCTCGCCCTCGACGTCGCCGATGGCGGTGACGACGATCTCGGGGAGGGTCTGCGGCGGCACCTGGCCGACCGACCAGCGGGTTCCGAGCTGCATGGGAGGGGTCCTCTCGACGGTGGGGAGGGAGGCGGGACCATTCCCGCCTCCCGGGAGCGGCGCTACGCCTCGGTCTCGAGCTCGATGCCGACCGCGAGGGCGTCGCCCTCGGCGAAGTCGAGCGTCGCGATCCTGCCGACGGCCGCGAGGTCTCCCGCGGCGAGTCGGAGAGACGCGACGAGCTCGGCGGGCGCCGTCACCAGGGCGGAGCGGGCCGGCGTCTTCTGCGAGGCCTTCGCATCGGTTTTCGCGCGCCGGATGGCCGTGAGGACCGAGCTCGCCGCGGCCAGGACGGCGGGGTCGCCGCCCAGGCCCTCGACGGCCGGCCAGGGGCGCAGGTGCACCGAGTCGTCGTGCGACCACGACCAGGTCTCCTCCGTCGCGAACGGCAGGAACGGCGCGAACAGGCGCTGGAGGACGTCGAGCGCCCGGTGCAGGGCGGCCGCGGCGGACGCGCCGTCCTCGCTGTACGCGCGCTCCTTCACCAGCTCCAGGTAGTCGTCGCAGAACGTCCAGAAGAACGCCTCCGTCGTCTCGAGGGCGCGGGCGTGGTCGTAGTTCTCGAGCGCCGTCGTCGCGTCGGCGACCACGGTGTCGAGGGTGGCCAGCATGCTGAGGTCGAGCGAGTCGGTGACCTCGGCGCCCTCGGCGAGAGGGAAGCCGTGGATGAACTTCGCCGCGTTGAGGATCTTGATCGCCAGTCGGCGGCCGATCTTGATCTGCGTCGGGTTCTGCGGGTCGAAGGCCGCGTCGGTGCCCAGGCGCGAGGAGGCGGCCCAGTAGCGGACCGCGTCCGAGCCGTGCTGCTCGAGCATCGCGGCGGGAGTGACCACGTTGCCCTTCGACTTCGACATCTTCTTGCGGTCGGGGTCGACGATGAAGCCGGACACGGTCGCCGTGCTCCACGGGGCGCGGCCGTCCTCGAGCTGCGAGCGCAGGAGGGTCGAGAAGAGCCAGGTGCGGATGATGTCCTGGCCCTGCGGGCGCAGGTCGTAGGGAGCGACCAGCTGCCAGAGCTCGTCGTCGCGCTCCCAGCCGCCCGCGAGCTGCGGGGTCAGCGAGGAGGTCGCCCAGGTGTCCATCACGTCGAGCTCGCCCTGGAAGCCGCCCGCCGCTCCGCGCTGGTCCTCCGAGTAGCCGGGGGCCGGGTCGCTGGAGGGATCCACCGGCAGCGCCGCCTCGTCCGGCACGATCGGGGAGTCGAAGACGGGGTTGCCGTCGCCGTCGAGCGGGTACCACACCGGGATCGGCACGCCGAAGAAGCGCTGGCGCGAGATCAGCCAGTCGCCGGAGAGGCCGTTCACCCAGTTCTCGTAGCGGACGCGCATGAACTCCGGCACGAAGCGCACGTCGCGGCCGAGCTCCAGCAGGCGCTCCTTGAGCACCGCGTCGCGAGCGCCGTTGCCGATGTACCACTGGCGGGTCGACACGATCTCGAGCGGCTTGTCGCCCTTCTCGAAGAACTTGACCTGGTGGGTGATGGGGCGCGGGTCGCCGACCATCTCGCCGGACTCCTTCAGCAGTGCCACGACGGCCTGCTTCGCGGAGAAGACGGTCTTGCCGGCGAGCTGCTCGTACGCGGCGCGGCCCCCGTCGCTCGTGATCGCGGCGGGCGCCTCCGAGATCAGGCGGCCGTCGAAGCCGATGATCGCGCGGTTGGGCAGGTCGAGCTCGCGCCACCAGACCACGTCCGTGATGTCGCCGAAGGTGCAGATCATCGCGATGCCCGAGCCCTTGTCCTTCTGCGCGAGGTGGTGCGCGAGCACCGGGACCTCGACGTCGAAGAGCGGCGTGCGGACGGTGGTGCCGAACAGCGCCTGGTAGCGCTCGTCGTCGGGGTGCGCGACGAGGGCGACGCAGGCCGGCAGCAGCTCGGGACGGGTCGTCTCGATGAAGACGTCCTCGCCGCCCTCGCGGTGGAAGCCGAGGCGGTGGTAGGCGCCGGGCTGGTCCTTGTCCTCGAGCTCCGCCTGGGCGACGGCGGTCCGGAAGGTGATGTCCCAGAGCGTCGGGGCCTGCGCCTGGTAGGCCTCGCCGCGGGCGAGGTTGCGGAGGAAGGCGCGCTGCGAGGCGGCCTGCGACTCGTCACCGATGGTCCGGTAGCTCTGCGACCAGTCGACGGACAGGCCCAGGGCCCGCCAGACGTCCTCGAACTGCTTCTCGTCCTCGACGGTGAGGCGCTCGCACAGCTCGACGAAGTTGCGGCGCGAGATCGGCTTCTGGTCGGCGGCCTTGCTGCTCTTGTTGTCGCCGCCCTCGAACGGAGGCGTGAAGCCGGGCTCGTAGGGGAGCGTCGGGTCGCAGCGCACACCGTAGTAGTTCTGCACGCGGCGCTCGGTGGGCAGGCCGTTGTCGTCCCAGCCCATCGGGTAGAAGACGCTCTTGCCGCGCATCCGCTGGAACCGCGCGACGACGTCGGTGTGCGTGTAGGAGAAGACGTGCCCGATGTGCAGCGACCCGGACGCGGTGGGCGGCGGGGTGTCGATCGAGTAGACGTCGGCGCGGGTGAGGCCGGTGCGGTCGAACCGGTAGGTCCCGTCGGCCTGCCAGCGGAGGCCCCACGTGCCCTCCAGGCCCTCGAGGGCGGGCTTCGCGGGGAGGCGGTCGGCGAGGGTCATGATGCTCCGGTTCGCTATGGGCGGCACCGTGTCGGTGGTGATGGTGCCTGGATGGGGGCTCCGGGGCGAGTCGCCCGCCGGCCGCGACGATTCTACCGGAGCGGCGGGAGCCGGGTCAGTCGACGACGGGGGCGAAGCCGGCGCGGACGGGCGCGAGCGCCTCGTCGAGATAGGGCACGAGCTCGCCGCGGGTGGGGCCCGCCGCGGCCCAGGCCTGCACGGCCGCCACCGCGGCTCCGACGCTCGCGTAGGCGATGGCACGCGAGAGGTGCGAGGGCAGCGGGCGCGCACTCCGCTCCTCCACGAAGCGGGCGATGACGGCCGCCTGCCGGGCGAGGCGGCCGAGGGCCGACGCCTGCAGCTCGTGGACGCTGCCGATCATCTCGGACTGGGTGAGCACCCACGGCACCGTCGCGGGTCCGAAGCCGGAGCCGATCGCGAGCAGCGCGTCGCCGAGCGCGTCCATCACCGGCGCCCCGGCCACCGTCTCGGCCAGCGCCTCCGGGAGCTCGGCCAGCCGGTCGTCGACCAGCACCCAGAAGACGTCGCTCTTGGACTCGAAGTAGTTGAAGAAGGTGTTGCGCGAGACGCCCGCGCGCTGGGCGATCTGCTCGATCGTCGTGCCCGCGTAGCTCTGCTCGACGAAGAGGTCCAGAGCGGCGTCCTCCAGCATGGAGCGCGACGACGCGCGGGGCCGTCCGCGCTGCACTCCTCGCACCATGAACCGCTCCTGCTCCGCTTCCCCCGACGCGCTAGGATAGCGCCGGACGACTTCGACCCGGCCATCACCGGTGAGTCTCCGGAAGAACGGCGCCGGCTCCGGCCTGCGCCCAGTAGACCCGGACGGGTGCGGCCCGTGACAGCCGATCGAGTGGGAACGCGTCAGCGGGCACTCCTCCGGGAGCGACCGGCCGACCGGTCCAAGCGAGGTGGTACCGCGACCCGGCCCGGGGTCTGAGATCCGGGCGGGCCGTCCTCGTGCAGACCAGCAGCACTGCCAGGAGACCGCACGTGACCTACCCCCTGACCCCGCCCACCCCGCACGGAGCCGAGCCCGCCGAGGGCTCCGCGTTCGGCCGGGGCGTGTCCCCGTCGCCACGCTTCCCCGAGATCGAGGAGCGCGTGCTCGCGTACTGGAAGGCGGACGACACCTTCCAGGAGTCGATCCGGCAGCGCGAGGGAGCGCCGGAGTGGGTCTTCTACGACGGCCCGCCGTTCGCCAACGGCCTGCCGCACTACGGGCACCTCCTCACCGGCTACGCCAAGGACGTCTTCCCCCGCTTCGAGACGATGCGCGGACGGCAGGTGCACCGCCGCTTCGGCTGGGACACCCACGGCCTGCCCGCCGAGCTCGAGGCGGAGCGGCAGCTCGGCATCACCGACAAGTCCCAGATCGAGGAGATGGGCGTCGCGGCCTTCAACGCCGCCGCGAAGGAGTCGGTGCTGCGCTACACCGGGGAGTGGCAGGACTACGTCACCCGCCAGGCGCGCTGGGTCGACTTCGACGACGACTACAAGACGCTCGACCCCACCTTCATGGAGTCGGTGATCTGGGCGTTCAAGCAGCTCTACGACAAGGGCCTCGCCTACGAGGGCCACCGCGTGCTGCCGTACTGCTGGCGCGACCAGACGCCGCTCTCGAACCACGAGCTGCGGATGGACGACGACGTCTACAAGATGCGCCAGGACCAGACGGTCACCGTCACCTTCCCGCTGGTCGGCGAGACGGCGGAGGCGCTCCAGCTGACGGCGGTCCGCGCTCTCGCGTGGACGACGACGCCGTGGACGCTGCCGACGAACCTCGCGCTCGCCGTCGGGCCCGACATCGAGTACGCGGTCGTCCCCGCCGGCCCGAACGGCGCGGCCGACGGCAGGGGCGAGCCCGAGGAGCGCGAGCTCTCGGCCGAGTACCTGCTCGCCATCGACCAGGTCGGCGCCTACGCGAAGGACCTCGGCTATCCGGACGCGGAGTCGGCCCTGGCCGCCGTCTCGCGCAGCCATCGCGGCTCCGAGCTCGAGGGGATCAGCTACGACCGCCTCTGGGACCACTACGCGGACACCGAGGCCTGGGGCACGCAGAACGCGTGGCGCATCCTCGTCGCCGACTACGTGACCACCAGCGAGGGCACCGGCATCGTGCACCAGGCGCCCGCCTACGGCGAGGACGACCAGAAGGTCTGCGAGGCGGCGGGCATCCCCGTCATCATCTCGGTCGACGACGGCGGCCGCTTCCTGCCGCAGATCAGCGAGGTCGCCGGCCTCCAGGTCTTCGACGCGAACAAGCCCCTCACGCAGCTCCTGCGCGCGGGCCACCGGCTGCTCCGCCAGGCGAGCTACGAGCACTCGTACCCGCACTGCTGGCGCTGCCGCAACCCGCTGATCTACAAGGCGGTCTCGAGCTGGTTCGTCCGCGTCACCGCGATCCGCGACCGCATGGAGGAGCTCAACCAGGAGATCACCTGGGTCCCCGAGAACGTCAAGGACGGCCAGTTCGGCAAGTGGCTCTCGGGCGCGCGCGACTGGTCCATCAGCCGCAACCGCTACTTCGGCTCGCCGATCCCGGTGTGGAAGAGCGACGACCCGGAGTACCCGCGGATCGACGTCTACGGCTCGCTGGACGAGCTGGAGCGCGACTTCGGCGTGCGCCCGGACGACCTGCACCGGCCGTTCATCGACGAGCTGACCCGCCCGAACCCCGACGACCCGACCGGGCGCTCGACGATGCGCCGGATCAGCGACGTCCTCGACGTCTGGTTCGACTCCGGATCGATGCCCTTCGCCCAGGTGCACTACCCGTTCGAGAACGCGGACTGGTTCGACACCCACAACCCGGCGGACTTCATCGTCGAGTACATCGGGCAGACACGCGGCTGGTTCTACACGCTGCACGTGCTCTCCACCGCGCTCTTCGACCGCCCGGCGTTCCGCAACGTGGTCAGCCACGGCATCGTGCTGGGCAACGACGGGCAGAAGATGTCAAAGTCGCTGCGCAACTACCCGGACGTGGCCGAGGTCTTCGACCGCGACGGCTCCGACGCCATGCGCTGGTTCCTGATGTCGAGCCCGGTCCTCCGGGGCGGCAACCTCGTCGTGACGGAGGAGGGCATCCGCGAGGGCGTCCGCCAGGTGCTGCTGCCGCTGTGGAGCACCTGGTACTTCTTCTCCCTCTACGCCAACGCCTCGGCGGGCGGCGGCTACGAGGCGACCAGGCGCACCGGCTCCGAGGACGTCCTCGACCGCTACCTGCTGGCCAAGACCCGCGATCTGGTCGAGACGGTGACCGGCCGGCTCGAGGCGCTGGACTCCACGCTCGCGGCCGCCGCGCTCCGCGACTTCAGCGACGTGCTCACGAACTGGTACGTGCGCCGCTCCCGCGACCGCTTCTGGCAGGGCGTCGACGAGGACGGCCGCGGATCGGAGGCGTTCGACACGCTCTACACGGTCCTCGAGACCGTGTGCCGCGTCGCCGCCCCGCTCCTGCCTCTCGTCACGGAGCAGATCTGGCAGGGCCTGACCGGCGGCCGCAGCGTCCACCTCACCGACTGGCCGGAGGCGGACGAGTTCCCCGCCGACCCGGCGCTCGTGCACGCGATGGACGCGGTCCGCGGCATCTCGTCCACCGCGCTCTCCCTCCGCAAGCAGGCCGGGCTCCGCGTCCGCCTGCCGCTCGCGCGCCTGACCGTGGTGGTCGCCGACGCCGCCGAGCTCGCGCCGTTCGAGGCGATCCTCCGCGACGAGCTGAACGTGAAGGAGGTGTCGCTGGTGCCGCTGGTCGACTCCAGCGCCGCCGACTACGGCGTCACCTCCCGTCTCGCGGTCAACGCGCGCGCCGCCGGGCCCCGACTCGGCAAGGGCGTGCAGACCGTGATCAGGGCCGCCAAGGCCGGCGACTGGAGCGAGACGGACGGTGTCGTCACCGCCGGCGGCGTCGAGCTGGTCGAGGGCGAGTACGAGCTCACGCTCGAGGTCGGCGGCTCGGCCGGCGACGACCGCGCCATCGCCCTGCTCCCGCGCGGGGGCTTCGTGCTCCTCGACACGGCGACCACCCCCGAGCTCGAAGCGGAGGGGCTCGCCCGCGACCTCATCCGCGCGGTGCAGGACGCCCGCAAGGCGGCCGGGTTCGAGGTCAGCGACCGGATCGTCCTGGAGGTCGTGCTCGACGAGCCGAGCCTGCAGGCGCTCGAGCCGCACGCGCTCTGGATCGCGGAGGAGACCCTCGCGACCGGATGCGCGTTCACTCCGCTCACCACGGCTCTCGAGGGCGGCGAGGGCGCGATCGCCTTCGGCCCCGCGGGCACCGCCATCATCCGCGTCGAGAAGGTCGAGGCCGCCGATGTCTGATCCGTTCGAGCCGGACGACGCCGACCGCGCGGCCGCCGACGCCGTCTACGCCGCGCTGCTGGAGCGCCTGGGCGAGGCGAGCGTCCGCCCGCGCCTCGCTCCGACCCGGCGCGCCGTCGAGATCCTCGGCGACCCGCAGCGCGCCTACCCGGTGATCCAGATCGCCGGAACCAACGGCAAGACCTCGACCAGCCGGATGATCGAGAGCCTGCTGCGCGCCCACGGGCTGCGGGTGGGCCTGTTCACCAGTCCGCACCTCGAGCGCTTCAACGAGCGCATCGTCATCGACGGAGAGCCGATCTCGGACCGGAGCCTCGCCGACAACTGGCAGGACGTCGAGCCGTACCTGCGGATGACCGACGCCGAGCTGGCCGAGCAGGGCGAGGCGCCGCTGTCCTTCTTCGAGGCGATCACCGTCCTGGCCTACGCGGCCTTCGCCGACGCGCCGGTCGATGTGGCCGTCGTCGAGGTGGGGATGGGCGGCGAGTGGGACTCGACGAACGTCGCCGACGCGCAGGTCGCCGTCTTCACGCCGATCGCCCTCGACCACACCGACCGCCTCGGCTCGACGATCGAGGAGATCGCGCGCACCAAGTCGGGCATCGTCAAGCCGCTCGCCTCGGTGGTCTCCGCGAGGCAGGTCCCGGAGGCGGAGGCGGTGCTGCGGCACGCGGCCGAGGCCACCGAGTCGACGATCGTCGTCGAGGGGGCGGAGTTCGACGTCGAGTCGACGACCGTCGCCGTCGGCGGCCAGGTCGTCACCGTGCGGGGACTCGTCACCACGTACGAGCAGCTGCTGCTGCCGTTCTTCGGCGACCACCAGGCCGAGAACGCCGCCGTGGCCGTCGCCGCGGTCGAGACGTTCCTGGGAGGCGGGACGCAGGAGCTCACCGGCGACGTCCTCGACGAGGGCTTCGCCGCCGCGACCTCCCCGGGCCGCCTCCAGCTCGTCGGACTCGCTCCGCGCACCGTCGTCGACGCGGCGCACAACCCGCACGGGGCCGCGTCCCTCGCCGCCGCTCTCGGGCGCTACTTCGACTTCGACCGCGTGACGGCCGTCCTCGGCGTGCTGGCCGAGAAGGACGCCGAGGGGATTCTCCGGGAGCTCCGCCCCGTGGTGGACGAGCTGATCGTGACCACGGCGCCGAGCGATCGGGCGATGCCCGCCGAGGAGCTCGCCGCGCTCGCCCGCACCGTGTTCCCGGAGGAGGCGGTCCGCGTCGCCGACGACCCGCTCGGTGCTCTCACGGCCGGTCGCGTCCTCGCGGCGCGCACCGACAAGGGCGCCCTGCTGGTCACGGGCTCGATCACCCTCGTCGGCCGCACGATCACCGCGGCCCGCGACGAGAACTGGCTGGGCGCGTGAGGGCCGGGCGCCCGCGGCGCTCGCGGACCGTCCGGGAGAGCCTCGGCTCGATCGTGCTCGGCTTCGAGGCGGTCATCGTCTTCCTCGCAACCCTGGTGGCCTTCGGGCTGAAGGCGGCCGACCCCGTGGTCGTGCTGGTCGGGGGAGCGGTGGTCTGCCTCGCGCTCGTCGCCGCTCTGGGCCTGCTGAACCGGCCGGTCGGCTTCCGCATCGGCTGGGTGCTGCAGTTCGTTATCGTGGCCTCGGGCCTGCTGGTCCCGATCATGTACGTGATCGGCGCCGCCTTCGTGGCGCTGTGGACGTACTGCATGGTGACCGGCACCCGCCTCGACGCTCAGACGCGCCGGGCGGCGGAGCCCACCGACCCCACCGAAGGAGACCGCTGAACCATGGCCACTCAGGAGACCCTCGTCCTCGTCAAGCCCGACGGCGTCGCCCGCAACCTCACCGGCGAGATCCTCCGCCGCATCGAGGCGAAGGGCTACTCCCTCGTCGACGTGAAGCTCGTCGAGGCCGACCGCGAGCTGCTCGCCGCCCACTACGCCGAGCACGAGGGCAAGCCCTTCTACGAGCCGCTCGTCGAGTTCATGGAGAGCGGCCCGATCGTCGCCCTGCGCATCGCGGGCGACCGCGTGATCGAGGGCTTCCGCGCCCTCGCCGGCACCACCGACCCGACCACGGCCGCTCCCGGCACCATCCGCGGCGACCTCGGCCGCGACTGGGGCCTCAAGGTCCAGCAGAACCTCGTGCACGGGTCCGACTCCGAGGAGTCGGCCGCGCGCGAGCTCGGCCTCTGGTTCGCCTGAGCCGCTCGGCCGCCTGCCTCTGACGACGTCCGTCAGAGGTAGGCGAGCACGTTCAGCCTCACCTGCGCGATCACCGCGATCAGCAGGTAGCAGAGCAGCGTGATGAACGGGACCCAGCCGTAGGCGGCACCACCGAAGCGGCGAACCCCGGCGCGGACGGGGAACACGCCCTCACGGAGGTTGCGGAGCGTCACCAGCCAGAAGCCCGGGATGACGACGGCCCAGGTGAGCATGCACCAGGGGCAGAGCGTTCCGAGCGCGAAGACGCTCGTCGCGATGAGCCAGCCCACGAACACCAGGGCCAGCAGGAAGCCGACGTTGAAGGCCGCCCAGAACCACCGGTCGAACCGGGCGCCCGCGAGCAGGCCCAGCCCCACCACGATCGGCGCGATCCAGGCCGCCAGGCCGATGAGGGGGTTCGGGAAGCCGAAGACCGCGCCCTGCGCCGAGTTCAGGTTCGCACTGCACTGCACGAGCAGGCTGAAGTCGCAGCCGAGGCCCGCATCGGGGTTCTCGAGAGCGGCGAACTTGTCGTTCGTGAGGGCGAAGGCGGCGGTCCAGCCGATCACGCCGAGGACGATCAGCAGGACGGCGAAGACGACGGGGCGCTGCTGGGTGGGGGCGTCGCGCACCCCGGGATCGCTGGACACCGGGGGATTATGGCACGCGCCGGATCGGCGCCTCTGGGAATGCGTGCGATAATCGGAGCCGTCGGTCCGGGGGACCCCGCATCGACGCGAAGAAGGTTTACCGGGCGAGCACCGGGCCACAGGAGATCGACAGCGTTCCGCGAATGGACGCGCCGGATCTCCGCTCCGCCGGGAGTCGACCGCAGGTCGCACCGCGGAGGAGCGCGTGTCGGATAGTCAGTTCCGAGAGTGCAGCTGCAACCGGAGTCCCGCGCCACGAGCGCGACGGGACCGGGGGAGCGGAAGGATTCGCGGCGGGCCGAGGCCCCTCGCACGAGAGAAGCATCCGGGAAGACGACGCGGCGGACGACCCGGCCGAGGAGTGCACCAGGAATGGTGGAAGACAACAGTACGAGCGGATCCGATCCGGACCGCGACGGGCCCCGCAGCGGGGCCAGGAAGATCAGCCGCCTCTTCGGTGGCCGCCGGGCGACCCGGCGGACCGAGTCGAGCGCGCCAGCGACAGGGGAGACGATCATCGACAGCAACGAGACCGACCAGACCGGAGCCGAGGGCATCGAGCTGCCCGAGACCGGGAGCGCCGCGGAGGCGGCCGAGCCGTCGACGTCGACGGGCGCGGTGTTCTTCAACGCCCTCCCGCAGACCCCGGGCGCCGAGCAGGAGGAGCCGCGACGGCCCGCACTGCCGAGCCCGTCGCTGCTGTTCCAGGCGCCGGTCCTGCCCGACTACGTCGAGCTGGCTCCGCTGCCTCCCCGCGGCGCGCCGCTGGGCGTCCAGGAGGAGCGCGAGAGCCCGGCCGAGGAGCAGGGCTCCGTCCGCCGCCGCTCGCGCCGCCGCAGCGGCGAGAGCGAGAGGTCCGGCTCCGACGACCCCGAGAACACCGTCGTCCGGGTCCGCCAGCCGCGCGAGCAGCGCGAGGCCCGGGAGCCCGAGCTCATCACCGAGCCGCAGCGCATCAAGGGCTCGACCCGCCTCGAGGCCAAGAAGCAGCGCCGCCGCGACGGCCGCGACGCCGGCCGGCGCCGCACGGTCGTCACCGAGTCCGAGTTCCTCGCCCGCCGGGAGGCAGTCGACCGCGTCATGGTCGTCCGCTCGAAGGAGGACAGCATCCGCATCGGCGTGCTCGAGGACGGCGTCCTCGCCGAGCACTACGTCGCCCGCTCGCAGGAGGCGTCGCTCATCGGCAACGTCTACCTCGGCCGCGTGCAGAACGTCCTCCCGAGCATGGAGGCCGCCTTCGTCGACATCGGACGCGGGCGCAACGCCGTGCTCTACTCCGGCGAGGTCGACTGGGACGCCGCGAACAACGCCGGCGGCCCCCGCCGGATCGAGCTCGCGCTCAAGCCCGGCGACCGGGTCCTCGTCCAGGTCACGAAGGACCCCGTCGGCCACAAGGGCGCCCGTCTCACGAGCCAGATCTCGCTCCCCGGCCGCTACCTCGTCTACGTGCCCAACGGCTCGATGAACGGCATCTCGCGGAAGCTCCCGGACACCGAGCGCGCCCGCCTGAAGAAGATCCTCAAGGAGGTGCTGCCCGAGAACGTGGGCGTCATCGTCCGGACCGCGGCCGAGGGCGCCACGGAGGAGCAGCTGACCGTCGACGTCGAGCGCCTGACCGCGCAGTGGACGGCTCTCAGCGCGAAGGCCGCGACCGGGCAGGCTCCCGCTCTCCTGCACAGCGAGCCGGACCTGCTGATCAAGATCGTCCGCGACGTCTTCAACGAGGACTTCGAGAAGATGGTCATCGCCGGCGACGACGCCCGCGAGACCATCGAGCTCTACCTCAGCCAGGTCGCACCCGATCTGCTCGAGCGCGTCGAGGTCTACACGGGTGAGAAGGACGCGTTCGACGAGTTCCGCATCACGGAGCAGATCGAGAAGGCGCTGGAGCGCAAGGTGTGGCTGCCCAGCGGCGGCTCGCTCGTGATCGACCGCACCGAGGCGATGACGGTGGTCGACGTCAACACCGGCAAGTTCGTCGGCTCGGGCGGGAACCTCGAGGAGACGGTCACGAAGAACAACCTGGAGGCGGCCGAGGAGATCGTCCGCCAGCTGCGCCTGCGCGACATCGGCGGCATCATCGTCGTCGACTTCATCGACATGGTGCTCGAGTCCAACCGCGACCTCGTGCTCCGCCGCCTGGTCGAGTGCCTGAGCCGCGACCGGACGAAGCACCAGGTCGCCGAGGTCACCTCGCTCGGCCTCGTGCAGATGACCCGCAAGAAGCTGGGCCTGGGCCTGCTCGAGACCTTCAGCGAGAACTGCGAGATCTGCGCCGGACGCGGCGTCATCGTCCACCACGACCCCGTGCTCAAGCACCGGTCGACCGCCGCTCCGCAGCAGGAGCAGCGCCGCCGGGGCAAGGGCGGCGAGCAGCAGCCCGCCGCCTCCGGGCGCTCGAACGGCGGGCAGAACGGGCAGGGCGCGCCGGCGACCAAGCCGATCAGCACCCACGCCATCACGGACGACGCGAAGAACGCGCTCGCGCAGATCGCCGCCAGCACCATCCACCCCCAGGCCGTGCGCCAGGCAGCGGAGGAGGCGGCCGCGCTGGTCGAGGACGCCGCCGAGACCGTCGAGGCCATGGCGCCGGAGGAGTCCGCCACGGCACCCGAGGAGCAGCCGTCCGAGCCGAGTCGTCGCGGCGAGCGTCCCGCCCGGGGCGAGCGCCGTCGTCGCAGCCGCGACCGCGAGCCGCGCCAGGAGGCCGCCGAGACGGCGGCCGTCGAGTCGGCTCCCGTCGAGACCCCGGTCGAGAAGGAGATCGAGCCGGCCGCTGCCGCGCCGATCCTCGACATCCCGATCGCGCCGGTCACGCCTCCGCGCCGCGTCCGCAGCGAGGTCGCCGAGCACCTGCTCGACTCCGTGCTCGACGCTCTGCCGGCCCCGAAGCAGCCCGGCCAGGGCCGTGCGAAGAGCCGGCGCGTCACGACGGCCGCGCTCACCGGAGTCGCGGTCATCCCCGAGCAGACCCCGCGCCGCGCCGACCAGTAGCGCGACCCGGTGTCAGGAGGGCCCGGTGCCCGGCGAGAGCCGGCGCCGGGCCCTCTCGGCGTCCCGGTCGCGCCCGCGGACGCGGAGCCCGCTCCGCCTCAGCCGCTCGACCAGCTCCCGCGCGCCGACGGGGACCGCGCCCGCGGCGACGAGCTCGTCGATCCGCTCCTCGGGCACGTCGTAGTGGTCCAGGTCGAAGCCGCGCTCGGGCACGCCGAGACGGCGCGCGAAGTCGTGGAGCTCCTCGAGCGAGACGTCGCTCACGAGGTGCGCCCACAGCCGGCCGTGCGCCGGCCAGCGCGCGGCGTCGACGAGGATGGCCATTCCCCGATCGTAGGCGGCGCGCCGTCCGTCCACGCGCCTCCTCCTCGACTATCGTGACGGGGTCGCCGGTCGGGTGGACACGGCTTCGCAGTCGTGTGCGTTTGACCGTGGAGCGCGGATCCCGTACTCTTGACCGTTGGTGTGGCGCGATCCATGTGCTCACGCAGATTTCCGTTGTCGCTCCGCCCCTCACGGGGCGCGGGCCGCGGTGCCGGTTCCCTCGTGTCGTGAGGAGACGGGTACGAACCGGAAGACCGGGGCTCAGCCCCGTCCCTACAAGCCCCGGACGAGGCCTCCGCTCCGTCCAGACGAGAAACAGGTACGAGAAGTGGTTTACGCAGTTGTGCGCGCCGGCGGTCGGCAGGAGAAGGTCGAGGTCGGCACCATCGTGACGATGGACCGCGTCAAGGCCGACGAGAACGGCACCGTGCAGCTTCCTGCCGTGCTGCTCGTCGACGGTGAGTCGATCACCTCGGACGCGGCGACCCTCGCGGGCGTCACGGTCACCGCCGAGGTGCTCGAGGACCTCCGTGGTCCGAAGATCATCATCCAGAAGTTCAAGAACAAGACCGGTTACAAGAAGCGCCAGGGGCACCGTCAGGACCTCACGCGCGTCAAGGTCACTGGCATCAAGTAGTCCTGCAAAGGAATTGAGCTGACCTGCGGAGCGAGCCATCGCCCTGCAGGGCAACAGCACGGGGCTGCGGCCCCCCGGTCTCGAGGAGATGAGAAATGGCACACAAGAAGGGCGCGAGCTCCACTCGCAACGGTCGCGACTCGAACGCGCAGCGTCTCGGCGTCAAGCGCTTCGGCGGCCAGGTCGTGAACGCGGGCGAGATCATCGTCCGCCAGCGCGGCACGCACTTCCACCCCGGCGCGAACGTCGGACGCGGTGGCGACGACACCCTGTTCGCCCTCTCGGCGGGCGCTGTCGAGTTCGGCAGCAAGGGCGGCCGCAAGGTCGTCAACATCGTGGCGGCCGCCCAGTAGGGTCGACCTCCTCGGCCGCACAGGCACAGGACGCAAGGGGCGGGCTTCGGCTCGCCCCTTGCGCGTTTACCGGGGCACAGCCCCCCGGCGCCGGCATCCCGGCGCCGCACGCACTCACGGACGGATTCACACCATGGTCACCTTCGTCGACAACGTCACGCTGCATCTGCGTGCCGGCCACGGCGGCAACGGCTGCGTCTCCGTCCGTCGCGAGAAGTTCAAGCCGCTCGCCGGCCCCGACGGCGGCAACGGCGGGCACGGGGGCGACATCGTCCTCGTCGCCGACCCGCAGACGACGACGCTGCTCGCCTACCACCGCCACCCGCACCGCAGCTCCGAGAACGGCGGTCCCGGCATGGGCGACCACCGCGCGGGCGGGAACGGCGAGCTCATGGAGCTCCCCGTCCCGGTCGGCACGGTCGTCAAGTCGCCGGACGGCGACCAGCTGATCGACATGGACGAGCCCGGCCTCCGGTTCGTCATCGCTCCGGGCGGGCAGGGCGGGCTCGGCAACGCCTCTCTCGCCACCACGAAGCGCAAGGCGCCCGGCTTCGCGCTGCTCGGCACGCCGGGCTGGGAGGGCGACGTCGTCCTCGAGCTGAAGACCGTCGCGGACGTCGCGCTCGTCGGATTCCCCTCGGCGGGCAAGTCGAGCCTCGTCGCGGCGATCTCGGCGGCCAAGCCGAAGATCGCGGACTACCCGTTCACGACCCTCGCGCCCAACCTCGGCGTCGTGCAGGCGGGGGAGTCGCGGTTCACCGTCGCCGACGTGCCCGGTCTCATCGAGGGCGCGAGCGAGGGCAAGGGCCTGGGCCTGGAGTTCCTCCGCCACGTCGAGCGCTGCACCGCGCTCGTCCACGTGCTCGACTGCGCCACGCTCGAGCCCGGCCGCGACCCGCTGACCGACCTCGACATCATCCTCGGGGAGCTGGCGGCATACCCCGTCGGCGTTGGACAGGTGCCGCTGATCGAGCGCCCGCAGCTGATCGCGCTCAACAAGGTCGACGTGCCCGAGGCCCAGGAGCTGGCCGACTTCGTCCGGGCCGACCTCGAGGGCCGCGGCTACCGCGTCTTCGAGATCTCGACGGTCAGCCACTCGGGACTCCGCCAGCTGACGTTCGCCCTCGCCGAGATCGTCGAGAAGCACCGCCTCGAGCTGGCCGCTGTGCCGCGGGTGGAGCGCATCACCATCCGCCCCCGCGCCGTGGACGAGAAGGACTTCGAGATCCGCGTCGAGGGCGGCTCGTACGGCAACGTCTACCGGGTCCTGGGCACCAAGCCCGTGCGATGGGTGGCGCAGACCGACTTCACGAACGACGAGGCCGTCGGCTTCCTCGCCGACCGCCTGGCCAAGCTCGGAGTCGAGAACGGCCTCTTCTCGGCCGGAGCGGTCGCCGGCTCCACCGTCGTCATCGGCCCCGGCGACGGCGTCGTCTTCGACTGGGAGCCGACCCTCACCTCGACGGCCGAGCTCATCACCGCGCCCCGCGGAACGGACCTCCGCCTCGAGGACAACCGGCGCAAGACCCGCAACGAGCGTCGCGAGGACTACTTCGAGCGGATGGACGCCAAGGCCGAGGCCCGCGCGGAGCTCGAGCGCGAGCGCCAGGGCGGCGTCTGGCGCGTCGCCGACGAGGGCGACGGCACGGAGGCCGGCGAGGAGAGCTGACTCCCGCCGCCGGGGTCGTCTGCCTCTACACTGGCCGGATGCCGCAGACGACCCCCGACAGCAGTGCGCTGACCGAGCGGTTCGCCGCCTCCCGCGTCGCGTCGCGCTCCCTCCGCAGTGCGACCACCGACCTCAAGAACCGGGCTCTGCTCGCCATCGCCGACGCGGTGCGCTCGAGCGCCGAGCGCGTCGTCCCGGCGAACGAGCTCGACCTCCAGCGGGGCCGCGAGAGCGGGATGAGCGCGGGCCTGCAGGACCGCCTCCGCCTCGATGCGGCGCGCCTGGGGTCCCTCGCCGACGCCGTCGTCGCGGTCGTCGGGCTCACCGATCCGGTCGGGCAGACGGTGCGGGGATCGAACCTGCCCAACGGCGCCTCCCTCACCCAGGTGCGGGTCCCGTTCGGCGTGGTCGGAGCGATCTACGAGGCGCGCCCGAACGTCACCATCGACATCGCGGCGCTCGCCCTCAAGAGCGGGAACGCCGTGATCCTGCGCGGAGGCTCGGCCGCGGAGAACACGAACCGCGTCCTGGTGGAGCTGCTGCAGGAGGCCGTCGCCTCCGTCGGCCTGCCCGTCGAGCTGGTGCAGACGGTCGACGACCACGGCCGCGAGGGCGCGAAGGCCCTCATGCGAGCGCGCGGCTACGTCGACGTCCTGGTGCCGCGGGGGAGCGCGGGCCTCATCGAGTCGGTCGTGACCGAGTCAACCGTCCCTGTGATCGAGACGGGCGCCGGAGTCGTCCACGTCTTCCTCGACGCCAGTGCCGACGAGCAGTGGGCCGTGGACATCGTCCACAACGCCAAGGTGCAGCGTCCGAGCACCTGCAACGCCCTCGAGACCCTCCTCGTCCACCGCGACGCCGCCGAGCGCCTCCTCCCGCCCGTCCTCGGCCGGCTCGCGGAAGCGGGAGTGACCGTGCACGGCGACGAGCGCGTCGCGGCGCTCTGGCCTGACGCGGTGCCCGCCACCGATGAGGACTGGTCCGCGGAGTACTACTCGCTCGACGTCGCCGTCGCGATCGTCGACGACCTCGACGCCGCGATGGCCCACATCGACCGGTACTCAACCCACCACACCGAGTCGATCGTGACGAACGACCTCCGGAGCGCCGAGCGCTTCCTCGCCGAGGTCGACTCCGCGGTCGTGATGGTCAACGCCTCCACCCGCTTCACCGACGGCGGGGAGTTCGGGTTCGGCGCCGAGGTCGGCATCTCGACGCAGAAGCTGCACGCTCGGGGCCCCATGGGTCTTCCCGAGCTGACCAGCACGAAGTGGCTGCTGCGCGGCGCGGGACAGGTCCGCGCCTAGCGCCCGGACCGGCGATCCGGCGTCGAGCGGCGTCCGGGTAGACTCGTCGGAGCCCCGCCGGGGCGACCACGACCTCCAAGGAGCACTGCATGTCCCTCGCGACGACCGTCCTCGCCGAAGCAGCGGCCCACACGGAGCTGCCGTTCCCCCCGATCGTCTTCGGCCTGATCGCCGCCGTCGCCTTCACGGCCCTCGGCTTCGTCACCTGGAGCTACCGGGACGTGGCGAACCGCCACTCGCACAAGACCGGCGCCGGCTCCCACGACCAGCACGGTCACGGACACTAGGCGGGGAGCCCAGCGATCGTGACGTCCGCCGCGAGCGGAGGCCCGCGGCGTCCGCGCATCGGCGTGATGGGCGGCACCTTCGACCCGATCCACCACGGTCACCTGGTCGCCGCCTCCGAGGTGGCCCAGTCGTTCGACCTGGACGAGGTCGTCTTCGTGCCCACCGGCCAGCCGTGGCACAAGAAGACGGTGACCTCCGCCGAGCACCGGTACCTGATGACGGTGATCGCGACGGCGTCGAACCCGCGCTTCACCGTCAGCCGCGTCGACGTTGACCGCATCGGCACGACCTACACGATCGACACCCTGCGCGACATCCACGCCGCGCACCCCGACGCCGAGCTGTTCTTCATCACCGGCGCGGACGCGGTCGCTCAGATCCTGAGCTGGAAGGACTACGACGAGCTGTGGGAGCTGGCCCACTTCGTCGCCGTCAGCCGGCCGGGGCACGTCCTCAACGTTTCGGGATTGCCGGCCCAGGACGTATCCTTGTTGGAGATTCCGGCACTGGCGATCTCCTCGACCGACTGTCGGAGCCGCGTCAACCGGGGTCATCCGGTCTGGTACCTGGTTCCCGACGGTGTCGTCCAGTACATCTCGAAGCACCACCTGTATCGGAGCACGTCATGACAGTTCAGCCCGAGGAGAAGCCGCTCACCCGGCGCGAGATCCGCGAGCGCGAGAGGCGCGAGGCCGGTGCGGCCACGACCGCCGCCGTTCCGACGACGTCCCGCCGAGCTGCCACCGCGACCGCCACCACCGCCGGCGACATGCCGGTGCTGACCCCCACCCAGGCCCTGCGGATCACCCCCGTCGAGCCGAGCCCCGCGAGCGAGCCCGACCTGCGCACCTCCTCGATGGAGATCGTCGCCACCGAGAACGCCACGGGCCGCCAGCTGACCCGTCGGGAGCTGCGCGCACTGCTGGCGCAGCAGCAGGCGGAGAAGGTCGCCGCCGCACCGGAGGCGGAGCCGCCCGCCGACGAGGAGCGGTCCGACGACGAGCGCTCCGACGACGTCGAGCGCGCCTCGGCGCTCCCGCCGACCGGGGCGGTCCCCGTGATCGAGGCGGCCGACGAGTCCCGTGATGCGGAGCCGGTGCCCGAGGGTGCAGCGGAGCAGGAGCCGGAGGGCGACGAGGACGTCGTCACCGAGGACGCCCCCGAGGCGTCCGAGGAGGAGGCGGACGAGTCCGCCTCCGATGCGACCGCGGACGCCGACGAGGCCGACGCGGCCGAGGTGCACGAGGCCGAGATCGAGAGCTCCTCCTCCGCCGACGAGACGCCGTCCGCGGACGCCTCCGACGAGCGGGACGCGGACGACGAGCAGCCGACGGCCGGCGAGCAGCCCGAGCAGCCGCACCTGAACACCGCGCTCTTCGCGTCGGTGGGCGGATCCCTCGACATCGCCGACGAGAAGGCCACCGAGATCACCGGGAGCTTCGAGCCGCCGATCGAGCACCTCGCCATCACCGAGGAGCTCGACAGCAAGTCGAAGGAGGAGGTGGACGCCTCGTTCGACTCCCTCATCGCGAGCGGAGTCGCCGCCACCGGTGCCGTCACCACCACCAACGCGCTGATCCTGCCGACCACGGGCCCCGGCGCGACAGTCGGCACGGACACGGGGGAGATCCTCGTCACCGGCTCGTTCGACCTCCCGCGCAGCCTCGGCTCCACGGGCCAGCACCCGAACCTCTACGACTCGCCCGATGTGGACCGCTACGTCGACCGCATCGACCGCGAGCAGCCCGTCGGCGAGTCCGAGCCGGTCCGGGCGTCCAGCGCCGTCTCCACCCACGCCGCCGGCACCTCGATGATCGCGCCGCAGAAGCGCGCCGGCGTGAGCGTCCCGGTGGTCCTCGCGATCACCGCGGCCGTCCTGCTGGTCGGCGCGATCGCGCTGTTCATCGGCGGCTTCGTGCTCAACATCTTCTGATCTCCACCACCGACACTGAAGGCTTCATGACTGCGACCGATTCCGCCCGCGCCCTGCTCCAGCTCGCGGCCACCGCCGCCGACTCCAAGGGCGGTGAGGACCTCGTCGCCCTCGACGTCTCGGGGCCGCTGCCGCTGGTCGACATCTTCCTCCTCGCCACCGGCCGCTCCGAGCGCAACGTGGTCGCGATCGCGAACGAGGTGGAGGACCGCCTGAACGACTCCGGCGCCAAGCTGCTGCGCCGCGAGGGCCGTGCGGAGGGCCGCTGGATCCTCCTCGACTTCGGCGACCTCGTCGTGCACGTCTTCCACGAGGAGGACCGCATGTACTACTCGCTCGAGCGCCTCTGGAAGGACTGCCCGACGGTGCCGTTCACCCTCGAGCAGCCCGTCGCCGTCGAGTCGTCGACGTCCTCGAACTGACGAACACGCCCGGCGACAGCGCTCGATTTCACTTCACGCGAATCGTGTTGTAGTTTATTCGAGTTGCTTCCGCCGGGCGGATACAGCGCAGGACAGCACGAAGCAAGACAGAACAGAACACGGGTCCGTGGCGCAGCTGGTAGCGCACCTGCATGGCATGCAGGGGGTCAGGGGTTCGAATCCCCTCGGATCCACCGAACAGGTCCGCACTCCTCCGGGAGTGCGGACCTTCGTCGTTCACGGCGCTACAGGGTCTGGCGCCGTCCTGTCCGGCTCAGGCCGGTCATGACCGTACCCGCCCGGCCGCCGGGTCCCCCTGCTGGTCACGCACGCGTCGGCCCGACCGGCTCCACATGGCCGCCGCATCCGGCGAGGAATCCGGAGAGCTCGCCCCAGGCGTCCTCCCCGATCGTGGTGTTCGGGCGCCGTGCGAGATCGGCCAGAGCGTCCGTCAGCTCGTCGACTCCCGTCAGGATCCTCGTCCGTGCCGCTCCCGTGCCCTGCCATCCGGGCGCGTACGTCCTGACGTCGGGGTGGCTGTAGAGCACGGCCGTCTCGAACCACGGCGTGGGCAGACCGTTCAGGGCCAGGTGCTCCTTGAGCCTCGCGGCCTGGATCCGGACCTGCCGGGCGGGGACGTGCTGCTCGACATGCGTGCGCACCGTCCACCGCGACACCGTCCCCGGTGCGATCTGAACCGCGAAGGCCTCGGGCAGTGCATCCTCGTCGAGGAGGACGCCGTAGGAGGGGTGGACGGTACCGGGTCGCACGCCGTCGAAGACGACCCCCTGCCAGTACTTGGCCTCGATGATGAGCGCGCCGTGCCGGGTGAGCAGCAGATGGTCGATCTGCGCGAGGAAGCGGCGCGTCGTGCGCGCCTCGACCGGTACGAAGACGACGTTCGTGGCGAGGACGCCGGACAGCCCCGCCGAGGCGCACGCCTCCCGGATCAGGGTGTGCGAGACGGCCTCGCTGCTCCAGGTCCTGGCGAGCGCGTCACGGGTCTGCTCGGCCTCCTCCTGCGCCGTCTCGAGCTCGGTACGACTGAGGTCGCGCTCGGCGTCGCGCGCGCGCGTCAGTGCCTTCAGCGCCGCCTCGTGGCTCCGGTCGCGCCCGGCGATCGTGCGCTGGTGCTCCTCCGAAGCCTCCTTCGCGGTCTGCTCCGCCGCCGCTTCCGCCGCAGTGCGCCGTCGGCGGCCGACGACGACCGTGATGAGGAGGGCCAGGAGCAGGGCGGCCGCGACGGCCCAGGGCAGGTACTCGTTCATGGTCCCCAGGCAAGCACGGACCACCGACCGTGCGCCGCGACGGCTCCCGATCGCGCCGCTCGGCAGACTGGCCGCAGTGCGCTCGCTCGTGCCCTGTCCGGACGTCTTCGTCGGCGTCCGCCTGCGCGCGCGGGCGGAGACCCCGACCCTGCGCCGGCCGATCGCGCGGGCGGAGCCCTACCGCCGCCTGCCGGACGCGATGCGCGACCAGCACGAGGTCCGGCCGACCGGCGTCGAGGGCACGCTGCTGGGCTTCGTCGGCCCGCAGCCGTTCCAGGGGATCAGCGTCGCCGGCCTGCACACGCACGTCGTCGACACCACCGGCGGGATCGGCGGCCACGTGCTCGCCGCCTCCGGAGTCGCGGGCCTGATCGAGATCGAGCGGTACAGCGGCATCACCGTCCGCGTGCCGGAGTCGGACGACCACCTGCGAGCCGACCTCGACGCGGCGGCCGACGCAGACGCCGCGATCCGCGCCGTGGACACCGACCACCCGCCCTGAGCGGCCCTACCCTGGACGCATGCCCTCACTGCGCGACGTCCACGCCGTCATCGACCGTCTCTGGCCCGAGGCGGCCGCCGAGAGCTGGGACGCGCCCGGCCTGGTCACCGGCGACCCCGACGCCGCGGTGGAGCGGATCCTGCTCACGGTCGACGTGGTCTCCGACACCGTCGCGGAGGCCGTCGACGGCGGTTACCAGCTCCTGGTCGCGCACCACCCGCTGCTGCTGCGCGGCGTCACCTCGATCGCCGAGGACGGCTACAAGGGCCGCCTGCTCGCGGACCTCATCCGGGGCGGCTGCGCACTGATCTCGGCCCACACGAACGCCGACATCGTCGCGGACGGCGTCTCGGACGTGATCGCGACCCGCCTCGGCCTGACCGGCACGACGCCGCTCGTCCCGGGCGCCGACCCGTCGATCGGGCTCGGCCGAGTGGGCGACCTGCCCGAGGAGGTGACGCTCGGACGCCTGGCCGGAGCCGTGGCCGAGCTCCTGCCGGCCACCGCAGGGGGAGTGCGGGCCGCGGGCGCCTACGAGACACCCGTGCGCCGCGTGTCGCTCTGCGGGGGAGCGGGGGACTCGCTCCTGGACGCCCCCGCCGTCCGCACGAGCGACGTCTTCATCACCGCCGACCTCCGGCACCACCCGGCGTCCGAGGCGCGCGAGAAGGCCCTGCACGGCACCGGCCCCGCCCTCATCGACGTCTCGCACTGGGCGAGCGAGTGGCTGTGGCTCGACGTCGCCGCGACCGCGCTGCGGGAGGCCCTGCCCACGGTCACCGTCGAGGTGAGCGAGACCCGCACCGACCCGTGGGATTTCGCGATCGTGCACTGACCCGCCGCGGGCGCGGGAGAATGGACGCGGCGCGCCCGTACTGCGCGCCGGGAACGAGGACCGCCACGTGAAAGCCAGCCCCGCACACCAGCGCGAACTCCTGACTCTGGCGAGTCTGGACACGAGGGGCGCGCAGCTGCGCCACGCCCTCGCGACGCTCCCGCAGATCGCGCGGATCCAGGCGATGCAGGCCCGCGACAACGAGACCCGCCGCTCCCTCGCCGAGCGCACAGGGCGCCTCGAGGACGTGCGCACCGAGCTCGGGCGCATCGAGTCCGACGTCGGCGTGGTTGAGAAGCGGCTCACCCGCGATCGCGACCGCCTGCAGACCGCATCCGCGGCCAAGGACATCGCCGCGCTCGAGAGCGAGATCACCTCCCTCGTGAAGCGACGGGGAGACCTCGAGGACATCGAGCTGACCCTGATGGAGCGGATCGAGGGCATCGAGTCCGAGGTCGCCGCCGCTCAGGCCGAGCGCGACGAGGTCGTCGCCTCGCTCGGGACCCTCGCCGAGGAGCGCGACGCGCAGGCCGAGAAGCTCCGCGGCAAGCAGGAGGCGCTCGCCCGGGACCGGGCGGACCTGGTGACGACCCTTCCGGAGGACCTGGTCGAGCTGTACGAGAAGCAGCGCGCCCGCTACGGAGTCGGCGCGGCCCTCCTCCGCGGGAAGGTGTCGGAGGGGAGCGGCGTGGCCCTCACCGAGTCGGACCTCTCCTGGATCCGCGCCTCCGCTCCCGACGAGGTCGTCCTCTGCCCCGACAGCGGCTGCATCCTGGTGCGCGGCGAGGAGTCCACCCTCGCCTGAGCCGTACACTGGACGGGCGAACGGGCCGGCAAGACGGTCGCGTCACCGCGGCGAGAGCCGTGGTGCCGAGGAACGTCCGGGCTCCGCAGAGCAGGGCGGTGGGCAACACCCACCCGGGGCGACCCGCGAGACAGTGCCACAGAGAACAGACCGCCGTCGGCTCCGGCCGGCGGTAAGGGTGAAACGGTGGTGTAAGAGACCACCAGGGGCCGGAGTGATCCGGTCCGCTCGGTAAACCTCGCCCGGAGCAAGGTCAGACAGAGGACGATGCGGCTGCTCGTCGGGTCCTCGGGTAGACCGCTGGAGGGTCACGGCGACGTGGCTCCGAGAGAGATGGCCGTCCAGCGCCCGCCGAGAGGCGCGGCGTGAACAGAACCCGGCGTATCAGCCGACCCCTTCGCCACGAGATGCCCCGCCCCTGCGGGGCATCTCGCGTCTCCGCCGGTTGCTTCGCGCTCCCGCCCGCAGTCAGCGCGACGGCCTGCGGTGGCGGTTCCCGGGTCTCGATACACCCTTGCGCGGCTACTCGTTGAGACTGGCGCATGCCATCTCTCGCGCTGCCTCCTGCGGACGAAGCGGTGCATCACGACGTCCGGAAGGCGACGGTCCCGGAGGACGGTCCTGAGGCGCCGCTGCGGATCGACCGCCGAGGACCAGGTGCCCCCGCCCCGTCGTGGCTCACCGCAACGACTGGACCCCGAAGGTCTGATCACGTCCGTCCGCCATGGCGCCACGCACCAGGCGAACCGGCGAAGCGCGTGCCAGCGTTTCGCCGTAGCCGTCCGCACCCCGCTCCCCGGAACGCGTCACCTCCCGAGGCCGACCGCGCCTCGGCGGGCGGGGACCGCCGAGGAAAAAGACTCAGCCCCGCCCTGCGAGCGCGGCCGCGCCGAGGATGCCGGCGTTGTTGCGGAGCGCCGCCGGGATGATCGGGGTACGCAGGTCGAGCAGCGGGAGGAACTCGTCGTGGTGCTTGGAGATGCCGCCGCCGACGATGAAGAGATCGGGCCAGAGCAGCGCCTCGAGGTGGGAGTAGTAGCGCTGCAGCCGCTTCGCCCAGTGCTTGTAGTCGAGGTCGTCGCGCTCCTTGGCGGCGAACGAGGCCTTCTTCTCGTAGTCGCCGCCGTGGATCTCGAGGTGGCCGAGCTCAGCGTTGGGGATGAGGATCCCGTCGTGGATCTGCGCCGTCCCGATGCCGGTGCCGAGGGTGGTCATGATGACCAGGCCCTCCTTGTCCTTCGCCGCTCCGAAGCGCGATTCGGCGTAGCCCGCCGCATCGGCGTCGTTGACGAAGAAGATGTTCCGGCCGATCGCGTCCTCGAACAGCTTCTCGGCCTCGAGGCCGATCCACTCGTCCGACACGTTCGCCGCCGACATCGTCCGTCCGTGGACGACGACGGCGGGGAAGCAGATGCCGACCGGGGTGTCCGAGGGCAGGTCCGGGATCTTCTCGAGGATCTGCTGGACGGTGGCGACGATGTCCTTCGGCGTGCCGCCCGGGGGAGTGGCGAGCTTCATCCGGTCGCTGAGCAGAGTGCCCGCGGCCAGGTCCACCGAGGCCCCCTTGATGCCCGTTCCCCCGATGTCGATCCCGATGGCGGTCGCCGCAGCAGTCATAGCGGCCATGCTAGCGAAGGGCGGGGGTGCGGACCGACGCGGGCTGCGGCGTAGGATCGCGGCATGGCTGACGGCGACGCGAACTCCTGGTGGTACAACCTCAAGGCCGGCACGGTGGAGCAGGGATTCGTGTCCCCCTCCGTCGACCGGGTGGGACCCTTCTCCTCTCGCGAGGAGGCGGAGCACGCCGTCGAGCGGCTGCACGAGAACAGCCGCAAGTGGGCCGAGGAGGACGCCGCCGAGGACCGCTGACCGCGGCTACTCGTAGCTGTGCTCGGCGCCGGGGTAGGCGCCGGACTCCACGTCGTCCCGGTACGCGGTGACCGCTCCGGTGAGCACGCCGCGCAGATCCGCGTACTGCTTCACGAAGCGGGGGATGCGGCCGGTGGTGAATCCGGCGAAATCCGTCCACACGAGCAGCTGTCCGTCGACGTGCGGTCCCGCTCCGACTCCGATCGTCGGGATGCGCAGCTCCTCCGTCACCTGACGTGCCGCGTCCGCGGGCACCATCTCGAGGACGACGGCGAACGCCCCGGCCTCCTGGACGGCTCGCGCGTCGGCGAGCAGCTGCTCGATGCCCTCGCCGCGCCCCTGGACCATGTGGCCGCCGAGCCCGTGCTCGCTCTGCGGCGTGAAGCCGATGTGCGCCATCACGGGGATGCCCGCCTCGACGATGCGCCGGATCTGCTCGGCGGAGCGGACCCCGCCCTCGAGCTTCACCGCGTGCGCGTGCGTCTCCTTCATGAAGCGGAACGCCGTGTGCAGCGCGTCGTCGGCACCCGACTCGTAGGAGCCGAAGGGCATGTCGGCGACGACGAAGGCGCGCTCGACGGCTCCGGCGACGGCACGCGCCAGCGGGATGAGCTCGTCGACGGTGACGGGCAGAGTGGTGTCGTAGCCGAGCACCGTGTTGCCGGCGGAGTCGCCCACGAGGAGGAAGTCGATCCCGGCGTCGTCGAAGATCTTCGCCGTGAGCTGGTCGTAGCTGGTCAGCCCGGTGATGCGGACACCGGAGTCCTTCGCGTTCTGGAAGTGGCGGGTTCGAACGCGTTTCACGGGCTGCGCTGACATGGGCGCCAGTCTACGGCGCGCCTCGGGCGCCCCGCGGGCCCCGGTCGGAGGCAGTAGCCTGAGGGTCGAAACAGGAGGGGTCTGGATGGACAAGCAACGGGACTTCGTTCTTCGCACCATTGAAGAGCGAGGGATCAAATTCGTTCGCCTCTGGTTCACAGACGTCGTCGGCACGCTGAAGTCGGTCGCGATCGCGCCGGCCGAGGTGGAGGGCGCGTTCGCGGAGGGGCTCGGCTTCGACGGCTCCGCCATCGAGGGCCTCACCCGCTCCTTCGAGGCCGACGTCCTCGCGCATCCGGACCCGTCGACCTTCCAGATCCTCCCGTGGCGCGGAGAGATCGACCCGACGGCGCGGATGTTCTGCGACATCACGACGCCCGACGGCCAGCCCGCCGTCGCCGACCCGCGCAACGTGCTCAAGCGCACGCTGGCGAAGGCGGCCGAGCGCGGGTTCACCTTCTACACGCACCCCGAGATCGAGTTCTACCTCCTCAAGTCGTCGTCCTTCGGCGCCGAGGGTCCGGAGCCGGTCGACTCCGCCGGGTACTTCGACAACGTCCCCGGAGGCACGGCGCACGACTTCCGCCGCCGCTCCGTGCGCATGCTGGAGGATCTGGGCATCTCGGTCGAGTTCAGCCACCACGAGGCGGGCCCCGGCCAGAACGAGATCGACCTCCGCTACGCGGACGCGCTCACCACGGCCGACAACATCATGACCTTCCGCACCGTGATCAAGGAGGTGGCGATCGAGCAGGGCGTCTATGCGACCTTCATGCCGAAGCCGCTCTCCGGGCACCCCGGCTCGGGCATGCACACCCACCTCTCGCTCTTCGAGGGCGACGTGAACGTGTTCTACGAGCAGGGCGCCCAGTACCAGCTCTCGAAGCTCGGCCGTCAGTTCATCGCGGGCCTGCTCAAGCACGCCCCCGAGATCACCGCCGTGACGAACCAGTTCGTCAACTCCTACAAGCGGCTCTGGGGCGGCGACGAGGCGCCCAGCTACGTCTCGTGGGGCCACAACAACCGGTCCGCCCTCGTGCGCGTTCCGCTCTACAAGCCCAACAAGGGGCAGTCGTCGCGCATCGAGTACCGGGCGCTGGACTCCGCGGCGAACCCCTACCTGGCGTACTCGCTGCTCCTAGCGGCCGGGCTCAAGGGCATCGAGGAGGGCTACGAGCTCCCGGCCGAGGCCGAGGACAACGTGTGGGCCCTCTCGGACGCGGAGCGCCGGGCGCTCGGCTACGGCGCTCTGCCCGCCAGCCTCGACCGCGCCATCTCGCTGATGGAGGAGTCCGAGCTCGTGGCCGAGACGCTGGGCGAGCAGGTGTTCAACTTCGTGCTGCTCAACAAGCGGAAGGACTGGGCCGAGTACCGCGCCCAGGTCACGCCGTACGAGCTGCGCAGCAATCTCGAGATGCTCTGACGCCTCGGCCATGCCCCGCGAACGCTCCCTCCGCGATGTCGCACGCCTCGGCTTCGCCGCGCTCGGCGAGACCGGGGCACGGCTGGCCGAGGCGGAGGAGCTGGCCGGGCGGCAGCTCGAGTCGGTGCTGCCCTCCTTCGCCCGGGTGGCGGACCCGGACGAGGCGCTGCTCGCTCTGATCGACCTGCTGCGACGGCACCGCGACAGCATGGACGCGGTCCTCGCCGACGACGAGGCCCTGACCCGGCTGCTTCTGGTGGTGGGGGCCTCCTCCGGCCTCGCCGACTTCCTCCAGCGCCGGCCCGACGAGCTGGCCAGCGTGCTCGAGCCGGTGCGCACGCTCCCCGGGCGCGCCGAGATGAAGGCCGAGTTGCTCGAGTCGGTCGGCGCCGTCGACGGCTTCTCGTCGCTCCGGGAGGAGGCGGGCTGGACGGCGTTGCGCGTGCGGTACCGCCGCCTCCTCACCAGGATCGTCGTCCACGACCTGAGCCAGGCCGACCCCGTCGCGGCGATCGACCGGGTGACGAGGGCGCTGGCCGACCTCGCCGGAGCCGCGCTGGAGGCGTCCCTCGCCGTGGCGCGGACCGAGCTGGTCGAGGGCGCGGGCCCGGGTCGCTTCGGCCGCGACGAGGTCGCCGCCACCCGCTTCGCCGTCATCGGCATGGGCAAGGCGGGAGCGTCCGAGCTCAACTACGTCAGCGACGTCGACGTGATCTTCGTCGCCGAGGGCGACCCGGAGAAGGAGCTGACGAACGCCCGTGCGATCGACGTCGCCACCCGGCTCGCCGTGCTCCTCATGCGCGGGACCTCTGCGCTGGCGATGGAGCCGGAGCTCTGGGAGGTCGACCCGAACCTGCGCCCGGAGGGCAAGCAGGGCGCGCTCGTGCGCACCCTCGAGTCGCACATCACCTACTACGACCGGTGGGCGAAGAGCTGGGAGTTCCAGGCGCTGCTCAAGGCGCGCCCGCTCGCCGGCGACCAGGAGCTGGGGCGGGCGTACGTCGACGCGGTCGCGCCCAAGGTCTGGTCGAGCGCCTCCCGCAAGAACTTCGTCGAGTCGGTGCAGCGGATGCGGGAGCGGGTCACCGAGAACATCCCGCAGAACGACGTCCACTACCAGATCAAGCTCGGGCCCGGCGGCCTGCGCGACATCGAGTTCACGGTGCAGCTGCTCCAGCTCGTCCACGGGCAGACCGACGACGAGATCCGCATGCCCGGGACCCTCCTCGCCCTGGGCGCCCTCGCCGACCGCGGGTACATCGGCCGCTCCGCCGCGGAGGAGTTCGCGCAGGACTACCGAGCACTCCGGCTGCTCGAGCACCGCCTCCAGCTGCGGCGCCTGCGACGCACGCACCTGATGCCGCGGGACGAGCACGAGCTGCGGACCCTCGCCCGCTCCAGCGGGCTCGCCCGCACGGCGGAGGAGCTGCTGAGCGTCTGGAACGGGATCAAGCACCGCGTCCGGGGCCTGCACGAGCGCCTGTTCTACCGTCCGCTGCTCTCCGCGGTCGCCGCGCTCTCCGACGGCGGCGCCGAGCTGTCCACCGGCCAGGCGGAGGCGCGCCTCGCCGCCATCGGCTTCGCGGATGCCCGCGGGGCGCTCGGCCACATCGCCGCGATGACCTCGGGCGTCTCGCGTCGCGCGAGCATCCAGCGCCACCTCGTGCCGGTGATGCTGCAGTGGTTCGCCGACGGACCGGACCCCGACTACGGCCTGCTCGCGTTCCGGCGCCTCAGCGACGCACTGGGCGGGACGCCCTGGTTCCTCCGGATGCTGCGCGACTCGTCCGGAGCCGCCAAGCGGCTCACCACGGTGCTCTCCGGATCGCGCTTCGTCGGCGAGCTGCTCGACCGCATCCCGGAGTCGGCGGCCTGGCTCGAGGACGACGACGCCCTCCGCCCCCGTAGCGCCGCCCAGCTCGCCGAGGAGGTGCGCGCCGTGCTCGCCCGGCACGAGACGCCCGACGCGGTCGCCTCAGTCCTCCGCTCGATGCGCCGGCGCGAGGTGCTGCGGACCGCCATGGGGGGCGTGCTCGGTCTCAGCTCGATCGAGGAGATCGCGACCAGCCTCACCGACATCATCAGCGCACTGCTGGGCGGCGTGCTCGCCGCCATCCGGCGCGGCAGTGCGACCCGGCCCGGCGCCGACGCGGAGTTCGCGATCATCGGCATGGGCCGGTACGGGGGAGCGGAGCTGGGCTTCGGCTCCGACGCCGACGTGATGTACGTCCAGCGACCCGGCACCGCCGAGCCGCACCAGGCCCAGCTCTACTCGCAGTTCGTCGTCGCCGAGCTGGTCCGGCTCACGGAGGACTCCCGCCTGCCGCTCGACCTCGACGCCGACCTGCGGCCCGAGGGCAAGAACGGGCCCCTCGTGCGCTCCCTCGACTCCTACCGCGCCTACTACGCCCGCTGGTCGCTGACCTGGGAGGCGCAGGCGCTGCTCCGGGCGCGGGGAGTGGCGGGGGACCAGGCGCTCATCGAGGACTTCGAGGAGCTGGCTGACGGGGTCCGCTACCCGGGAGCGGTCTCCGACCGCGACATC
Organism: Rathayibacter sp. AY1C7; assembly: GCF_002931865.1. Lineage (NCBI taxonomy): Bacteria > Bacillati > Actinomycetota > Actinomycetes > Micrococcales > Microbacteriaceae > Rathayibacter > Rathayibacter sp. AY1C7. Next base: position 163,784 of record NZ_PSWB01000005.1, read on the forward strand.
CGCGAGGTGAAGCGGATCAAGGCACGGGTCGAGAGCGAGCGTCTGCCGCAGGGCGCCGACCCCCGCCGTCACCTCAAGCTCGGCCGTGGATCGCTGAGCGACGTCGAGTGGCTGGTGCAGCTCCTCCAGCTGCAGCACGCGCGGCGGACCCCGGCGCTGCGGACCACCTCGACCCTCACCGCCCTCGCGGTCGCGGAGGAGGAGGGCATGGTCGGCCCGCAGGACGCGGAGCGGCTGCGTGCCGCGTGGATCCTCGCGTCCCGTGTCCGCTCGGGCACCACGCTCTGGGGCAACCGCACCAGCGACGTCCTCCCGACCGACCGCCGGCAGCTCGAGGGCGTCGCGCGCCTGCTGGAGTACCCGGCCGGGTCCGCGACGGCGCTCGAGGACGACTACCTCGGCGTGACCCGCCGCTCACGCGCGGTCTTCGAGCGCCTGTTCTACGGGCCGGCCGCGGGAGACGCTCCCTCCTACCGCTGACACCCGCGCGCCGGGGACGGCGAAGGGCCGCCCCTCCGAGGAGGAACGGCCCTTCGGCAGTGCTGCGGGATCAGACCCCGTAGTACAGCTCGAACTCGAACGGGTGAGGACGCTGCGCGAGGGGCTTGATCTCCTTCTCGCGCTTGTACTCGATCCAGGTGTCGATGAGCTCCTGAGTGAACACGCCGCCCTGGAGGAGGAAGTCGTGGTCGGCCTCGAGGGCGTCGAGCGCCTCGCCCAGGGTCGCGGGGACCTGCGGGATGAGCTTCGCCTCCTCGGGGGGCAGCTCGTAGAGGTCCTTGTCGACCGGCTCGTGCGGCTCGATGCGGTTCTTGATGCCGTCGAGGCCCGCCATCAGCTGGGCGGCGAACGCGAGGTACGGGTTGCCGGAGGCGTCGGGCGCACGGAACTCGATGCGCTTGGCCTTCGGGTTCGTGCCGGTGATCGGGATGCGGATGGACGCGGAGCGGTTGCCGGCCGAGTAGACCAGGTTGACCGGCGCCTCGAAGCCCGGGATCAGGCGGTGGTACGAGTTGACCGTCGGGTTCGTGAACGCGAGGACGGCGGGAGCGTGCTTGAGCAGGCCGCCGATGTACCAGCGCGCGAGGTCCGAGAGACCGCCGTAGCCGTTCTCGTCGTAGAAGAGCGGCGTGCCGTCGTTCCACAGCGACTGGTGGGTGTGCATGCCCGAGCCGTTGTCGCCGAAGAGCGGCTTCGGCATGAACGTGGCGGTCTTGCCCCACTGCTCGGCCGTGTTCTTGACGATGTACTTGAACTTCAGGATGTCGTCCGCCGCGTGGACCATCGTGTCGAAGCGGTAGTTGATCTCGGCCTGGCCGCCGGTGCCCACCTCGTGGTGCGAGCGCTCGAGGATGAGGCCGGCGTCGATCAGCTTGAGGCAGATGTCGTCGCGGAGGTCGGCCTGCTTGTCGACGGGGCTCACCGGGAAGTAGCCGCCCTTGTAGGGCGTCTTGTTGCCGAGGTTGCCGCCCTCCTCGACGCGTCCCGAGTTCCAGGCGCCCTCGACCGAGTCGACGGAGTGGAACGCGGAGTTCTGCGTGATCTCGTAGCGGACGTCGTCGAAGATGTAGAACTCCGCCTCGGGGGCGAAGAACGCGGTGTCGGCGATGCCGGTCGACGCGAGGTACTTCTCGGCCTTCTTCGCGACCTGGCGCGGGTCCTTGGAGTAGATCTCGCCGTTGCGCGGGTTGTAGATGTCGAAGACGAGAATCAGCGTGCGCTCGACGCGGAACGGGTCCACGTAGGCGGTGGTCACGTCAGGGATCAGCTGCATGTCCGATTCGTGGATGTTCGCGAATCCGCGGATCGAGGACCCGTCGAAGAGCTGACCGACGGAGAAGAACTCCTCATCGACAGTCGAGGCGGGGATGTTGAAGTGCTGCTGGACACCGGGGAGATCGGTGAACCGGATGTCGAGGAACTTGACGTCCGTGTCCTTGATGAACGAGAGCACCTCGGAAGAATCTTTAAACATGCAAAGGTCTCCAATGGCGTAACGGGGAGCTGCAGAGCGCAGCCGTTCCAGGGTAGTGACGGGGGGTTTCCCCACCGTGTCCCTGTTGTTTCCGACATGTTACGGGGCCCGTCCGGGGTCGGGCTCCACGTCGTCTGCCGGACCACTCGCTCCTCGGTCCGCTCCGAGACGCCGCGGATAGGATCGGAGGATGCCAGCCGCCGACCGCAGGACCTTCGCCGACGCCGCCCCGAGCTCGTACCCGGGGGAGCGTCTCGGCCTCCCACGAGAGGGCCGCCTCTCGGTCGGACGGTCCGGTCGCCGCATCGCCGCCCTGGCCGTCGACTTCGCCGTCGCCGCTCTGCTGTCGCTCGCGTTCTTCGACTACGACCGCTGGGCGAGCCTGCTGCTGTTCGTCCTGCTGCAGGTCGTCTTCATCCCCACCATCGGCGGCAGCATCGGGCACCGCCTGCTCGGGATGCGCGTCATCCGTCTCGGCGGGGGCTGGGTCGGCGTGTGGCGCCCGATCGTGCGCTCTGTGCTGCTGGCCGTGCTGGTGCCGGCGCTCGTCTGGGACTCGGACCAGCGCGGCTTCCACGACAAGGTGGCCGGGACGGTTCTCGTCCGCTACTGACTCGCGCAGCAGACGAAGCAGGCCGGCCGGGAGAGATCCCGACCGGCCTGTCGCGTCGTGCGTCAGCGCGATCGCTGAGGGCGCACCTTGAAGGGGTCGACGCCCTTCGGGATGGGCAGCGACGTGTTGAGCGAGGAGAGCCGGTTCTTCACCGCGAGGACTTCGGCCTTGGTGAGGACCTTCTTCGTCTTCGAGAGGCGGCTCGGCACCTTGTGCAGCGGAGTCGCATCGGCGTCGGAGCCGACGTGCACGAAGGTGACGGGGACGTTCGGCAGGATCCGCGACACCTTGCGCCGCTCGTCCTCGAGCATGCGCTTGGTCCGGGAGGCGGGGCCCTCCGCGATCAGCACGACGCCTCCGCGGCCGACGGCGCGGTAGACGGCGTCCTGGGTCTTGCCATTGACGGCGACGGGCATCTCGCCGCCGGTCCAGGTGCCGCGCAGTCCGCTGCGCAGGACGGCGCCGACCGCGCCGGGCTGCCCGGCGATCTGCCCGTAGGCGGCGCGCTCGGCGCGGCGCGAGAGCACGGCGAGTCCGGCGACCAGGCCGGCCATCACGCCCACGATGATCCACAGCGCGATCACGAAGCCGTTGCCGTTGCCGAGCAGGATGCCGAGGAGCACGCCGAGCAGGATCGGGAGCAGGAGCGCGAGGAGGATGATCCAGACGGCGCTGCTGTCGTAGCGGCGGGTCATCTGGAACACCTGCCACATCTGCTTGAGACGTCCGGGTTCCTTGACCGCCTTCGTCGACGGTTCCGTGCTGCGTGCCATGACGTCAAGGATACCGAGCGGGAGCGCGGCGGCGGACCCCGGACGCGGATCCGACTCCTCCACAGAGGGCACGTGCGCCGATCCCTCCACCGATCGGGATCGGCGGGCGTCCTCCGCCTCGGCCTGCGGTCAGGCTCGCCTCATGACGAGCAGCGGGACGGTCCAGGGCCGGAGGATCGGCGGAGCGCGGACGGGGAGGCGGCGGACGCCTGCGCCGGACGCCGCACCGCCGGCCGAGCGGACGATGCGGCCGCGGGAGGCCGAGTCGCTGCGGGCGTCGCCGGTGGCTCGGCTCGCCGAGCACCGCCACCGCGAGCGCATCGTCCGGGTGGAGTCCTCTCCGAGGAGGTGCATCGTCTCGACCGCCCCTCCCGTCGTCGCCACGCTCGAGAGGTTCCTGCGGGTCGAGCGGGGGATCGGACTCGGCGCCGCGGTCACCCTCCTCGCCCCCGTGGTAGGCGCGGTCCGGTCGGCCTCGCTCGAGGGAGCATGGCTGGCTCCGACGACGGACGACATCGGCCTGACGGAGGAGGGTCGGCCGCTGCTGCTGCTGACGACGCCCGCCGTCGACACCCCGCGTGCGGCGCGCGACGCGCTGCAGCGGGTCCTGGAGCGCCTCGGGATGCTCTGCCCGGAGCTGCCGGTCGCCGCCCTCGCGCGGCACCGCGACCTGCTGGCGCTGGAGGGCAACCTCTACGGACTCGCTGATCCGCAGGGGATAGGCGAGGCGGTGCGGGCGCTGCCGACGTCCGGCGCGGATGCACGGGGTCGGGAGGCGGTGCCTGCTCCGGCTGCCCGGCACCGGCGGGTCCATCCGCTCGACGGCTGGCAGGACCGCCTCCGGGCGTTCGTCGTCCGGCGTCGGGGACCGCTCTCCGTCGGGACGGCGATCGTGCTGGGAGCGGTGCTCGCCGGTTCGCTCGCGGGCGGGCCCGGTCGGCAGGTGCAGGATGCGGAGGCGTCGACCGCAGCCGCGCCCGTTCCGGCTCGGTCGGCTCCGCCTGCTGTGGCGACCGCGGCGCCGCCGGCTCCGGTCGCGGCGGCCTCGCTCGACGCCGAGCAGGCGGCGGAGGTGCTGATCGACGCGGTGCGCGCGTGCGGGGACCGGGAGTGCGCCCGCGGGCTGGTCACGGCGGACTCGCCGCTCGGCGACGCAGCGGACGGCCCCGCCTCCGCTGTCCCGGAGACGGGGGAGGCGTCGGCCGTCCTCGTCGACGTGAACGGGGCATCGGCGGTCGTGCACCTCCGGACGGCCCCGGGGACGACAGCGGCCTCCGTCCTGATCATCAGGACGGAGGCCGGCTGGCTCATCCGCGACGTCTACACCGGAGCGGCCTCGTGAGAGGCGCGCTCAGGGGGAGCGTGTCAGATGCCGAGGTCGTTCTCGAACGAGCCCTCCTCGAGGCGCTCCTTGATCGCGACCAGGAAGCGCGCCGCGTCGGCTCCGTCGACCGTGCGGTGGTCGTACGAGAGCGCGAGGAAGACGGTCGAGCGGATCGCGATGGCGTCAGCACCGTCCACCTGCACGACGGCCGGCTTCTTGGTGACGATGCCGGTGCCGAGGATCGCGGTCTGCGGCAGGAACACGACGGGAGTGTCGAACAGGGCCCCGCGCGAACCGGTGTTGGTCAGCGTGAAGGTGCCGCCGGCGAGCTCGTCGGGCTTCAGCTTGTTGTTGCGGGTGCGCTCGGCCAGGTCTCCGATGGTGGAGGCGATCTGCGCGAGGTTCAGCTCGGACGCGTTCTTGAGGACAGGGGTCAGCAGGCCGCGCTCGGTGTCGACGGCGATGCTGATGTTCTCGTGGTCCGGGTAGACGATCGACTCGCCGTCGAGGGTCGAGTTGATCACCGGGTAGGCCTTGAGCGCCTCGGCCGCCGCGAGGGCGAAGAACGGGAGGAAGGACAGCTTGGCGCCGGTCTTCTCCTGGAAGCTCTTCTTGACCGAGTCGCGGAAGCGAGCGACCGCCGTGACGTCGACCTCGATGACCGAGGTGAGCTGGGCGCTCGTCTGCATCGACTCGACGGCGCGCTGCGCGAGGACCTTGCGCAGGCGCGACATCGGCTGCGTGGTGCCACGGAGGGGCGAGGTCTCGAGCGGGGTGCGCGCGGCCTTGGCGGCTGCGGCGGAGGGCGCCGAGACCGGGGCGGCCGGAGCCGACTTGGCGGCCTCGACAGCGTCGAGGACGTCCTGCTTGCGGATGCGGCCGCCGACTCCGGTTCCCGTGAGGGTGGAGAGGTCGATGCCGTTCTCGCCGGCGAGCTTGCGCACGAGCGGGGTGACGTAGCCGGGGTTGGAGTCGGTGGGCTCCGGGGAGGCGGCGGGCGCGGCGGCAGCGGGGGCCGACGCGGCGGCGGCCCCCGCTGCCG